>CAIKWV010000303.1 GCA_903831165.1 uncultured cyanobacterium | reverse complement strand
GCCGCCGGCGATGACCAGGAACTGGCCAGCCATCTGCAGGATCCCTGCCGCAAGCTGGCCGTCCCCACCAGCAAATGCCTGATCGAGGAGACCGACAACACGGGCCGCGGCCTGGGCGTGCTCAGCGAAATGCTGGCGGGCCGCTTCGGCGACGACAGCGAAGTGGTGGTCAAACGCTGCCTGGCCCGCTTGTTCGGCCTGCCCGCCGACAGCCTGCGGGAGGTGCCGCTGCAAGATCTGGCGCGCCGCTTCGGCAATCGCAACCTGCTGCAGGGGGCGAAGCCCTAAGAGCGGCGATAACGCAGCAGCAGCTCCTCCCCCTCCAGCGCTCGCTGCTCCCGCAAGTGCCAGCCGCCCTGGCTCGCGAGATCGACCCCGGCGCTGGCCGGCAGCCAGCTGTGGGGGCCGCCCAGCAAGCGCGGACAGAGGGTGAGCTGCAGCTCATCCACCAGATTTTCGGCCAGCAGGCTCGCCGCCAGGCTGGCGCCACCGAGCACGCCCAGGCGCTCCACCCCTGCCGCCTGCAGCGCCGCCAGGGCATCGCCCCAGTTGGCGCAGCCCCACCGGTGATCAAAGCCCGGTGGCGCCTGATCTGCCTCCGGCGGCGATGGGGTAGCCAGCAGCAACAGGCCCCGCCGCAGCGGCTGCCGGAAAAAGGGCAGCTCCGCCGGGATCGCCCCGCTGCGGCTGACCACGATCGCCAGGGGCTGGAGGCGGCGGCCGGCGGCACGGCGCTGCTCCAGCAGTTCGGGTCGATGAATCAGGCAGGTGCTGCCATGCAGCCGCAGGGTCTGGGCCCCGAGCAGCACCGCATCGGCCCAGGCCAGGGCCTCTTCGAGCACCTGGCGATCGCCGCGGCCTCCGATCTGGGCGGCGCCGCCCTCGGCCGGGGCCAGGCGACCATCGAGGCTGATCGCCAGCACCAGCCGCAGCTCGGGCCGGCTCAAGCGCCGGCGAGGGCCTCCAGGGCCGCCGGCACCATCTCCAGACGGGCCGTCTCAGCGAACACCTCGGCGGAGTTGTTGGGGCTCTCCTGCAGGCGCACCTTGTGCAGGCTGGCGCCGCTGGAGGCGATCGGCGCCGTCAGCAGGTCGGCGATGTGCAGGGCGATGTTCTCGGCGGTGGGCACGCAGCTGGCGAAGTGCTCAACGTCCTTGTTGAGGAAGGTGTGATCGAAGGGCTCCACCACCAGCTCCTCCACCAGCTTCTGCAGCACCGCCAGATCGCAGACCATGCCGGTGCGCTGGTCGATCGGGCCGCGCACGGTCACATCCAGCAGATAGTTGTGGCCATGGCCGTGGGGCCGGGCGCACTTGCCGTAGATGGCCTCGTTGTCCGCCTGGCTCAGTTCGGGTTTGGCCAGCCGGTGAGCGGCGGCGAAGTGGGTGCGGATCGTGAGGAAGGCGTCCATGGGATCGAGGTGCGGATCGCTGAGCACATCGGCCCAGAGCTTGGGGTGTTCGTAAAGGCGGATGCCCATCACGGGCAGGTGGGGCGTCAGCCGATCGCGGATCGCCAGGGCCAGGGCTTCGGTGGTCGGCAGCCGCCCCTCGGGACGACTGAGGTCGAACTCGGGCCAGACCCCGTTGAGAAAGCGGAAATCGAGCGGCTCGGTGACCTCGCGGCGGATGGCGTGCTTCACATCCGAGAGGTTGAGCACCATGCCGTCGGCGTCGAGGGCGCCCCCCATGGCGACGATCAATTCGTAGTTGTGACCGTGACCCGGGGCGATGCTGCAGGGGCCGAAGCGGGCCTGGTTCTCAGCGTCGCTGAGCTCGGGCAACCGATAGAGATGGCTGGAGCTGAACACGGCCCGGCGCGTGATCAGACAGCGACGTCCCCGACCGTGGGGGGCCGCGGCCCCAGCGACG
>CAIKWV010000302.1 GCA_903831165.1 uncultured cyanobacterium | reverse complement strand
CTGTTTAGCGACAGGCCGATCAGCGCTGAATCCCATGCCCTATTACCGACTCCAAGCCCCCTGAGCTGGATTAACGACGCCGGCAATCCGAGGCCAGTGGCAGATGTCCCGTCTGAGTAATGTTTGGATTTAAGGGTGAGGAGGCCATGCCTCCTGTTGCCGGACGCGCCTACTCGTAATGGCTCCAGAGGCGCAGCACCTTCACGATCCGCTCCTCCTCCAGCACCTGGTAGACGAGACGGTGCTGGATGTTGATGCGCCTTGAGCAGGCCCCTCGCAGATCGCCGACCAGGGCCTCGTAGGGAGGTGGCTGCTGATAGGGGTCAACGGCCAGGATGTCCAGCAGGGCCTGAGCTTTTTGCTTGAGAGCAGGGGATGCGGAAGCGAGTTTTCGGGCGTCCTTCTGAGCCTGCTTGGTGAAAAGAACCGTCCAGCTCACCAGCCCGGGTCGTTACTCAGTTCGCTCACCTCAGTGGCCATGCCTTCAAGGAGCGACTCACGCATGCCGGGGATCGAGACCAGATGCAGGGTCTCCTGGATGGCGCGCCAGTCGTCCTGGGACAGCAGCACGGCGTTGCTCCGCTTGCCGGTGATCTGCACCGGCTCGTGGGACTGCCCCACCTCATCGATCAGGGCATAGAGCCGCTTGCGGGCTTCTGTGGCGGACACGGTGGTCATGGCTTGGCACTCACCCGTACGTCAAAGCGTACTGCTGTTTGCCTTGGTGTGCTGCCTTGCAGCCCACGCATGCCTGGCCCAGCCGGGTTTGTAGCCGCGCTCCTGCTCGCGCTCCAGCAGCTGCTCGAAGGTGCGGCAGCCGGCTGCAGGGTGCGTGCGCCGGGGGCTCTGCTGCTGGGTGGGTTTGGGTCGGTGACGGGCCGCGCCCGTGACTTCAACCAGCTCGCCGTCGAGTTGCTGCAACCCGCGGCGCTGCTCGTCGCGCTCGTCGGCCAGGAACAGGTGGCCGCAGTCCGTGCACACCTGCGCGGCGCTGGGGCAGCTGCAGAAACACACCGGGCAGTCTTTGATCGGGATCGAGACTCCTTCGCGGCGTCTGCGGCCGGCCAGGTTCCATTCGCGCTCATCGGTGGGCAGGCCGTGGCGATGGGCGTTGCCCACGTGATCGAGGATCACCGCCTCGTTCTTCCCAGTTGCGGGCCGCAGGGCCCGGCCCACCATCTGCAGATAGAGGCTCAGGGATGCGGTGGGGCGCATCAGGATCGCGCCACCGACTGAGGGGATGTCAGTGCCCTCGGAAATGATCATGCAGCTGGTGAGCACCTCCACCTCGCCGGTGCCGAGCCCGGCGATCAGGCGTTTGCGTTCCTCGGCAGGGGTGCCGCCGCTCACCGACGCGGCCCGGATTCCCGCAGCGCGGAAGGCGCCGGCCATCTGCTCGGCGTGCTCGATGGTGCAGCAGAAGCAGATCGCCGTACCCGGGTGCAGTCGATGGCGGTAGTGCGACACCACATCGCCAATGGCGGCCCGGTCCCCGAAGGCGCGTGCCGCCTGCTCCAGGTCGAACTCGCCTATGCGGCGTCGCAGTTTGCTGTTCCTGGCCCCTGGCCAGGAGAACACCTTGGGACTGGCCAGCCAGCCCTGTTCGACCAGCCAGGCCGCTGAGGGCCCCAGCACCAAGGCCTCGAAATAGCCGCCGGCTTCCACGCCAAGCCCCTTGCCGTCGAGGCGTTCCGGGGTGGCGGTCTTGCCGATGAGATGGGCGCTCGGCCAGGCCTCGATGATTCGGCCCCAGACGTTGCCTGCCACCAGGTGGTGGGCCTCGTCCTGAATGATCAGATCCGGCGGCGGCAACTGCTCCAGCCGCCGGGCCACGGTCTGCACCGAGCCCACCGCTACCTGGCGCCCCTGTAGCCGCATGCCGGGGGAGACCACGTCGGGCTCCAACCCCCAGGCCCGCACGGTGCCGGTGAGCTGCTCGATCAGCTCGGCCCGATGGGCCAGCACCAGCACCCGCCGGCCTTTGCCGGCCGCGCCCTGCACAATCGCCCCGATGGTCTGGCCCTTGCCGGCACCGGTGGGCATCACGGCACAGACCCGGCGGTGGACTTTGAGGGCAGCGCGGAGATCGGCCAG
>CAIKWV010000301.1 GCA_903831165.1 uncultured cyanobacterium | reverse complement strand
CTGCACGCCGCTGATCACCCCGGGCAACACCTGGCCCACCAAGGGTTCGGCATGTCGGGCCTGGGCCATCGCCAGCAGGTCGTCCTGGAACTCCTGTAGCAGGCCCTGACGGCTGTTGAGCCGCTGGGCCAGGCCGTGCTGCAGGGCCTGCTCGTAGGGCGCCAGCTGGCTGGGGGCCAGCAGGGACCAGTCGATCGTGCCGTGGCAGCTGTCACTGGCGATGTCGGCGCTGGTCTTGTGGCGCACGGTGGGGCGGTCCTTGCCCTCACTCAGCAAGGTGACCAGCAGTTGCTGGTTCCAGAGGTCGGCGTAGTGCAGGGAGGGGCAGGTCCAGGGCGCGAAGGCCTCCGTTTCCCCCGCCAGGGCATGGGGGCCCGCCTCGTTGGCGTAGAGGGCCGGTTTGAGGCTGTCGCGCAGCTGCTGTTGCAGGGCCCGCTGGCGATCGGTGGCAGCAAAGGCGGCTGCCAGTTCGGCGGCGCTGGCATTGCCATCCACCGAGAGCTCCATCGGGATCTCCAGCGCCAGGGCGGCCTTGGCCACCTCGTTGATCTCGGCCGGATCGGCGGCGGGATTGACCGCGAACAGCGCCGGCAGCCGCAGGGCCGCCAGGTGACGCCCCAGCGCCCGGTGGGCCACCAGCACGGCCTCGCGCAGCAGCCCCGACGGATCGGCGGCGGGGCGTTCCACCAGCCAGCCCTGGCGGGGGGCGTCGGGCGGGGGGATCTGGAGATCGCCGAGTTGCGCCAGCGGCGGCATCGGCAGATTCAGATCGATCGAACCGGCGCCCAGCCGCCGTTGGCGCAGCAGGGTCGCCAGGGCCACCAGGCTTTCGAGCAGGGGCAGGTGATCCTTGAGGGCCTTGAGGGCCGCCGGCACGGTGCGCGCCTTGGGTTTGCGATCGGCCAGGGTCTCAAAGGCGGCCTGGCTCACCGTGGCAGCAGGGCGGATACGGCTGAGGCAGAAGCGGTAGTGCTCCAGGTTGCCCTCGCCATCCAGTTCCAGGCACACCGAGAGGGCGTCCTGCACCTTGCCGACCTGGAAGCCGGCGGCCTTGGCCAGGGGCGCGCTCAACAGCGGCAGCCAGCCGCGTCCGTTGGCGATGGCCTCGCCCTGCTCGCGCATCCAGCTGTCCAGCACACCGCCCGGGGCGAAGCGTTCGGCCACGCTGGGGCTGTGAACCCAAAGGCGCCAGCGGCCGCCTTCCAGTTCCTCCAGAGAGAGGGCCGGCAGGATCGGCGCCTCCTCCCCGGACCAGCACTCCAGCAGCAGGGCGGGCACGGAGGTCAGGTCGTTGCGTCCCTTGTCCTGGGGAGCTTTGAGCGCTGTCTTCGGGGCAGGTTGCCGGTCATGCAGCAGGTGTTTGGTCAGCAGCAGGTCGAGATCGGCCGCCTCCCCGCCCCGCACCGGCAATTGGCGGGCCACATGGCCCTGGGGGCCGAACTGACCGACGGGGAATTGGTCGATCTGCACTTCCACCACCGACTCCTGGGCCGGGTCGAGGTGAACGGCATCAGCCGCCGGCAAGTCGACGGTGGTCAGCAGTCGGTCATCCAGGGGGATCGCCAGCAGGCGCTCCTCCTGCTGTTCCACCTGGGCCAGCAGGCTCGAGGTCTTGCGCTGCAGGATGCACTGC
This sequence comes from uncultured cyanobacterium, assembly GCA_903831165.1. Classification (GTDB taxonomy): domain Bacteria; phylum Cyanobacteriota; class Cyanobacteriia; order PCC-6307; family Cyanobiaceae; genus Cyanobium. Next base: position 715 of record CAIKWV010000301.1, on the reverse strand, counting down.
ACCCCTCCCTCGGGAGAGCGCCGGCGTCCGCCTTCGCGGGTGATGCGCACCAGCACCCGATCGCCGTTCCAGGCGTGGTTGAGCTGGTGGTCGCGGATGTAGATGTCCTCGCCGCCGTCGTCGCGCAGCGCAAAGCAGAAGCCCTTGCTGGAACAGCGCAGCCGAGCTGGAATCAGATCCGGGTTCTCCTGGCGCAGCAGGCCGGCGTCCTTCTCGCTGACCAGATCGAGGCGCACCATGGCATCGAGGCCGATCCGCAGCTGCTCCTTGTCGGCTTTGGTGGACAGTCCGAGGGCTTTCTCCAGCTTGCTGATCTGCAGGCATTCGTCAGTGGAGAGCTGGTCGAGCAGGTCAGCGACCATGAACTTCATCGGAATCGGGGTGGGGGGTATGGGCTTGGAATGCGGTCGTGCAGCCGGGTGAGGCGAGGCTGGGAACCGTGCTCAGCGCAGCCTGTTCAGGCCGGGGCCGGCTGAGGCGTTGAGCGGCATGGGTGCGATGGAGCTGGATGTCGCCCATCAACCGAATCAAAGATGACTTTAGGGAGCGGTGGGTTCCCCGTCTTTGCGGCCATCGTCGTGGGGCCCGTTGCTGTGGTCTTCGCCGGCCACTTCGCCGCTGTCCTGCCCGGCCTTGCCCGGGGTGGAGCGCAGGATCAACCGGCCGCCGATGATCAGGAATCCGGCTGCGGCCGCCAACTGCAGGCTGTTGGTGG
>CAIKWV010000300.1 GCA_903831165.1 uncultured cyanobacterium | reverse complement strand
GCATCGTGCGGCTGGGGGCGTGGTCGATGTTCGCCAAGGGGAGGGGGCAAAGCGCACGAATCTTAAGGAAAGGGTCCCCCTTCAGCCAGCCCGCTGGTCCACCTTGGCGGCCAGATAGGTGAGGAAGGGCTGGGCGCTCAGGGGGCAGCCCGAGACTTTCTCGACGAGCTCTTCGGCGTTGACCGAGCGGCCCAGGGGCCAAACGGTCTTACCGAGCCAGGCCTGGAGCTTGATCTCGTCTCCGGCGCTGATCAGCGCCTGGATGGAACCATTTTCGATCTCAAATGTCTCCGAAATCTGGGCGCTAATGAGATGTCCAAGTGCATAGGAAGGGAAATAACCCATGAGTCCTTCGGCCCAATGAATATCTTGAAGACACCCCTCGGAGTCAGTCTGGGGCTGGATTCCCAGCAGCTCCCCCATCCGCTGGTTCCACTGGTGGGGTAGGTCTTCCACCGGCATGTCCTGCTCCATCAGGGCCAGCTCCAGCTCAAAGCGCAGCACGATGTGCAGGCAGTAGCTGAGCTCGTCGGCCTCCACCCGGATCAGACCGGGCCGCAAGGGATTGAGGGCGCGCCAGAAACCAAAGGCACCGGCCCAGGGATCGCTGCCCAGAGCGGAGCAAAAGCGAGGATGCCAGCGCTCGGCGAAGGCGCGGCTGCGGGCCACGCGGCATTCCCAGAACAGCGACTGCGACTCGTGCACCCCCATCGACGTGGCTTCTCCGAGGGGCCAGGGGAAGTAGTGGTCATCGGTGCGGGGCAGCCCCTGCTCATAGAGGGAGTGGCCCCATTCATGGGCCGTTGCCAGGAAGGCGGAGAGGGGCTGGCCCGGCACCACCCTGGTGGTGATGCGGTAGTCCTGGGGACCAACAGTGCATGAGAAGGGGTGCGCCGAGCGCGAACGCTGGCAGCGCGCCGGGTCGTAGCCCCAGCTGTCGAGGAGTTCGCTGCAGAGCTGCTCCTGCAGGGCCTCGGGCAGATCGATGGCCGCTGGTTGGGGGGTGCTGGTGGCCCTCACCTGCTCCAGTAGCACCGGCAACTCGGCCTTGAGGGGAGTAAAGAGCTCCTCCAGGCGGGTTTTGCTGATGTCCGGCTCAAAGGGTTGGGCCAGGATTTCCCAGGGGCTGCGAGGTACTGGTTCGGCAGCGGCGAGCTGGCTGGCCTGCTGGCGGCGCAGGGCGATCAGTTCCTGGAGGGCAGGAGCAAAGGCCGAAAAGTCGTTGCGAGCGCGGGCGTCCTGCCAAATGGCATTGCCGCGCGACTGGGCCTTCGCCAGGGCACTCACCAGGGCCGGATCGAGGCAGCGCTGGCGCTCCAGCTCAAGGCGCAGCAACTGCAGATTGCGGCGCTGCTCGGGCGAGGCCTCGGCGTCGAGCTCGGCCTCAGCTGCCGCCACCAACTCCGTGTACGCCGCATTGCTCTGACGTTCGTGCAGCTGGCCGGCCAGCAGCGCCAGCTGTTCACCTCGCCAGGCCGCACCGGCGGCCGGCATCACCGTGTTCTGGTCGTAGTAGAGGGCGCTGCTAATCGAGCCCAGCAGGCGGGTTTGGTGCAGGTGCTGGTGCAGTTGGGCAAAGGCTGAACCCTCTGCAGGCATGGGTTGGCAAAGCTGGTGGCGCCAGCATGGCGCCTCGGCGATCGGCGCTGCTGACCCTGGGGAGACCCAGCCGGATGGGGAGTGCGATCGAATCGCCCCAGCATGGTGTCAAGGGATAGCCGGGACTACGGATGCCCGTATCCCAGAAGTCCACCAACCCGGGTCCAGGCCGGTGAAGCTGGAACCATCCCAAGCTTGAAAGACAAGAGAACGGAATGCGCGAGATTGTTTTCCTGGTGACGACGGAGCGTCCAGGTCATATCGAAGCCACCGCTCCGGATCGCTCCCTGCACGTGCAGGCCCCCAGCCTGGAGGAACTGCACCACGAGGCCCGCGAAGCCCTGATGGCCCAGGTGGG
>CAIKWV010000299.1 GCA_903831165.1 uncultured cyanobacterium | reverse complement strand
GGTGAAGGCGTCGATCAAGGGGTTCATGGTGAACAGCAATCAGCTTCCAGGGTGCTGCCAGCTCTGGTGGACGTCAATGGAAGGTGAGCAGCGCCACGTTCAACCCCTGGTGGCTGTGCGGCTGGCCTGGGCTGATGCCTCGGGCTGACATGGCTACTGGGCTGATCCCCCCCTTCGCGGATGTCTTCTGAGCCGATGCCCACTCGCCGATGTCACCTGGCGCTGATCAGGTCCCGTCGGTTGGTTCCTGGGCCTGTCAACGCCGGTTGTTGGTCCGCCGGGGTTTCAGCTGGGTGACGATTCACGGGGCCCTCACACCGGCAGCGGATCGCGACCCCAGCCGCTGATCGTCTCCACCAGCCGTTCGATCTGCCGTTGCCGGGCGGGATCGTCCGCCCAGGTGCCCAGCAGCTGGCGGCGCAGACCGGCACTGGCGGGGGTGAGGTGATCGCCGGGCAGCTCCAGCAGTTCGCTGGCGTCCTGGCGGCGCTCGTTCAGGGCTGCCAGCAACCTGGGGCTCTGGTCCAGCTCGTCACGGCGGAAACGCACCAGCAGGTTGCGGGGTTGTTGATAATCCGCGGCCACCTGGCGCAAGGTTTCCTGCGGCGACGGGCTGAATTCGCTGCGAAAGCCGAACTGCTGGCCCATCTCCGCCAGCAACGGCACCGAGCGCTCGGCCGAAAAGTTGTTGAAACTCAGTGCCGCCAGGGCGGCGCAGCCCCGGCCGCCATCGGGGGCGAGCAGATGCAGCTTGCAGCCGAGGCTGTGCCCCAGCCGCAGCACCCGGGAGCCCGCCGGCTCGGCGTCCTGGTCCTGCTGGCGATCCCGCCGCAAGCTCCGCCACGCCTCATTGGCCTGGCTCTGATGGTCAAAGCCGGGCACATAGCTCCAGGCCCGCACACTCCAGCCCTGCAGGCTGAAGGCCTCCAGCAGGCGCCGGTAACTGAGCTGGGGCGTGGCCGCCAGATAGCTGCCGCCGATGAACTCCAGCCGGTCGGGGCCGCCGGGGCCGCTGGGGGCATCGGCCGGCGGCTCCAGGCACCAGAGCGGCCCCCGTTGAAACCAGGCTGCGCCCTCAGCCATCGCCGCCCGCCTCGGAGCGCAGTTGGCGCAGCACCTCCAGGGCCTCCCGGCGATGGGCCGGCCCATCCAGCAGGTTGTTGAACACGTGGCGGATCACGCCGGCGCCATCGATCACGTAGGTGACCCGGCCGGGCAGCAGGCCCAGCACGCTGGGCACGCCGAAGGCCTTGCGCAGCCGGTTGCCCTGGTCCACCAGCAAGGGGAACGGCAGCTGGTGTTTGGCCGCGAAGCGCCGATGGCTGACCGCATCGTCACCGCTCACCCCCCAGACCTCGGCCCCCAGAGCCTGCAGATCGCGGTAGCTGTCACGGAAGGCGCAGGCCTCCATCGTGCAGCCGGGGGTGTCGTCCTTGGGGTAGAAGAACAACACCAGGGCCTTGCCGGCGAGGGCATCCCGGCGCCGCTCCACGCCGCTGGCATCGACCAAGGCGATCTCGGGGGCCTGATCGCCACGGCTGAGGGGGCTGGGCATCGCGAATGGACATGGTCAAACAACCCTAAGAAGCGGCCGGTGCTGTCCGTTCGTGCCTTGCCTGAGCTGGGAGCATGGGAGCCAACCAGCTCAGGCCGATGACGGAGCAAGCCAGCTTCTGGGAGCAAAGCGATCTGCTGGCCCTGATCGCCCCGACCGCGCCGCTGCGCGACCAGGAGGCCGGCCCAGCGCCCGAGCGAGGCTGCGGCCCGGTGGACGCTCAGCCGCTGCAGCCCGGCCAGGAGACAACATCCACGCCTCTGGCCCAGCCTCGGTCACAGGTGCCCGATCTCGTGGATCAAGAACCAGCGGCGGCTGAGCAAGCCGCTGGTGAAAACACTGGTGACGGACAAGAGGCCCTGCCTGCGGATGTCTTGCCAGCGGCTGCCGCCCCGGTGGTGGCCTTGCCGTCGCTGGCGGGTGCTGGTGCCCGTCCCCAGCCGAGCTGCCCGGAGCGGCTGCTGGTGCTCGACACCGAAACCACCGCCCTCAGCCGGGAGCACGGGCAGTGCATCGAAGTGGGGGCCGTGCTGTTTCACGTCCCCAGTCGGGCGGTGCTGATGCAGGTGTCGTTCCTGTTGCCCTGTCCCAGCAATCCGGCCGAAGCGATCAATGGCATCCCTGCCCCTGTCAGTCGCCTCAGCCAGCCCTGGCAGGCGGGTCTGGCCTGTTTCGAATCCATGGTGGACGCGGCCGATGCGGTGCTCGCCCACAACGTCTCCTTCGATCGCCAGTGTTTCGGGCAGGCCCCGCTGCCGGCCCTGACCAAGCCCTGGATCTGCTCGATGGAGGACATCCGCTGGCCGGCCGATCGCCAACTGAAGGCCACCCCCTCGGTGCGGGATCTGGCCCTGGCTTATGGCATTCCGGTCTGGGCAGCCCATCGGGCGCTGACCGATTGCATCTATCTGGTCCAGGTGTTTGAGCGCTGCCCCCAACTGGAGCTATTGCTGCAGGCGGCCCTGGAGCCCCGTCGCCTCTACCGCGCCCAGCTCGGCTACGCCGAGCGCCACCTGGCCAAGGAGGCGGGGTTCCGCTGGAACGAACCGGTGCGGGGTGCCTGGAGCCGGCGCTTGAGCGATCGGGAGGTGGCGGCGTTGTCGTTTGCGGTGGAAGCCCTGGAGCCCCTGCCCGGACGGCTGCCGCGCTCGGCCTGATCATCGGCGGGTCTTCGGTTTCTCTCCCGATCTCCGAAGCGGGGGCGTGACTTCGCCCCAGCCCATGCTGGCCATGGCCATGGTGACGGATGTCGCCCGGTGTCCCAGCCCATGGTTTCCCGGCCACCCATCAGGCCTTCGCCCCCCGGGACCTCCCTGGGCAGCGGTTTGCGGCGCTGGCAGGCCGCCCGCACCTGGGCCCGGCTGATCCGCGAGGCCGAAGCGCTGTGGTCGGTGGACGTGCGCGCCCTGCATCGGCTGGCGGCCAGGGAACTGGCGCAGCTGGTGCAGGAGGTGCCACCAGTGCTGCGGCGGCGGGTGAACCAGTGGCTGAAACGGTTCCGGGTGCTGACCCGGCTGCATTGAGCTGGCTGCAGGCCGCACCTTCCTGCTCGATGTGTTGGTGAAGCCCCGAGCGCCTTCAGGACGGCCCCAGCTCCACCACCTGCTCGGCGAATGCGCCATAGGCCGCCGGATCGCAGGTGAGCAGGATCACCTGCAGCCCCCGCTCCACCGCCGCACTGAGCATGCGCTTGACCAGATCAATCCGCTGCGGATCGGAGTTGGTGAAGGCGTCATCGAACACCAGCGGCAGGCAGCCGTCGTGGGCTTCTTTGAGCACATCGGCCATCGACAGCCGCAACGCCGCCGCCAGCTGCTCACGCATGCCGCCACTGAGCGCATCGAAGTCATAGAACTCCTGGCCGCGCCGCAGTTGCAGCCCCTGAAATCCCTTGCTCTGGTCGTAGTTCAGCCGGGCGACCGGGCCCTCGGGCACCAGTGGTCTGAGGTAGGCGCCGATGGCCTGGGCCAGCGGTTCGCTGTAGCGGCTGGAGAGATCGGCCTGGGCCTCCTGGAACAGATCCCGCAGCAGCGCATGGGCGTCGATGACGCGTCGCAGCTGGCGGTGATCGGCCTCCGCCGTCTCCAGTTGCAGGCGTGCCTGCTCCACGGCGGCGTAGGGATCCTCGGCGCTGATGCTGTCGCAGCGCTGCTTGGCCGCGCCGCGTTGATCCAACAGCTGCTCCTGGCGCTTGTTGAGCGTCTCCAGCTGCTCCTGGAGCTGCCGCTGCAGCCGTTCGCGCTCCTCTCCTCCGAGGGCAGCGCGTTTCGCCTGCAGCCGGCTGAGTTCGGCTTCGGCCCGCTGCCGTTCAGCCAGCAGCGCCGCCAGCTGGGACACCTGAGCCTCCCGCTCGCCCCGCTCGCCGATCATCGCCTCAAGCCGCTGCCTGCGATCGGCCAATTCACCGCGCACCACCTCCAGTTGGCCGGCCTCGCTCAGCCGCTGCTGCCGGAACTGCTGTAACGCCGCCCTGGCTGCCTCCAGTTCCTGCTCGGCGCTCTGTAAGGCCCCGCTGGTCTGGCTCAGGGTGCGGCCGATCTGCTGCTGCAGGGCCTGCAGCCCAGCGAGCGCCTGCGGCAGGGGGTGCTCCTGCTCCAGGGCCTGACGGCTGGGGGCGAGCTCCTCCAGCTCACCGTCGAGCTCCAGCAGCCGTTGCTTCAGTCGCGCCCGTTGTTGCTCCAGCGGTTCGAGCGTGCCCGCCGCCGTGCCAGGCAGGCCAGCCCCTTGCTGTTCCAGCGCCGTGCGCTGCTCCAGCAGGGCCTCGGCGGCCTCCAGGCTGGTGGCGCCGATCGCCTTCAGCCGCGCCGTGAGCTGCTCCTGCGCCGTGCGCAGATTGAGCTCCAGCTCCTCAAGCGCCTGGCCGCCGCCCGGGGCGATCTCCAGCACCACACCCTCGCCCACCTGCAGCTGGAACACGGCGCTGAGCTTCTGCGCCTCCCCGACCTGCAGCGGGCGGCCATCGATCCGCACCGGCTGATCGGCCTGCAGCAGGGTCACACCGGCGGCCATCGCCTCCAGGCGCGTGCGCGTGTCCCGTTGGCGTTGCTCCAGCTGACGAAGCTGGTGCAGATCCTGCTTGCCCAGGGCTGGCAGGGCCGCCAGCTGCTGCTCGATCGCCTGGCGCTGGCTGGCGTTCTGCCGCAGCCGGTTCAGCTCGCCCTCCAGCCGTTGCAGCGCTTCGGAGCTGGCGGTCCGCTCGACGAGCCGCTGCAGCAACTGCTGGCGTTGCTCAAGAGTCTGCCGCTGCAGCTTGAGGTTGTCCCAGCTGCTGCGCCGCTGATAGCCCGCGGCCGTGAGTTCCTGCTCGCGACCATCGGCGGCAGCGACCTTGGTCTCCAGGTCCGCCAGGCGCCGCTGCCGCGGTTCGATCTCCGCCTGCAGCTCGTCGAGCTGCTTCAGACCCTGGGCAGCGGCTTCATGGCGCAGCCGGATCGGCTCGGTGGTCTGGCCGGCGATCTGGATGGCGTTGTCGAGTCGCCCCGCCTCGGCCAGGGCATGCAGCAAGGCCTGCTGACGCGCTTGCAGGGCGGGCCGCTCCAGCCCCTGCAGCTGCTCCAGCTGCTCGCCTAGGTCCGCCAGTTCTTCGCTGGCGTCGTCGTAGGCCTGCAGGCGGCCCAGG
>CAIKWV010000298.1 GCA_903831165.1 uncultured cyanobacterium | reverse complement strand
CTGGAGGCGGCGATCCACGGGGCCGCCGTCGCCCGTCTGCGGCCGATCCTGCTGACCGCCTTCGCCTCCCTGGCGGGCTTCCTGCCGCTGGTGTTCGCCAGCGGATCCGGTGCCGCCAGCCGCATCAGCATCGGCACCGTGGTGTTCAGCGGCCTGCTGGTGGCCACCGTCCTCAGCCTGTTCGTGGTGCCGACGATTTACCGGATCGTCAAGGGCTGGGAGCTGGGGATCGTCGGCCACCTGCCGGTGGAGCCCCGGGCGGACTGAGGGGCGGCGCCAGATCGGGCACACCGGACGGCTGGCCACCGGGGGCCAGATCGGGGTTGATGTTGGACAGGCGCATCAGCATCGCCAGGAACGGCGACCAGACGAAGGCCAGCACCACCGCAGCCAGCAGGATCTTGACCGGCAACGGCCAGCCGCCGCTGCGGGGCGTGCTCCCCTGGCCGGATCCGCTCACCCCCGAGGAGGCGTCAGGCTGCGGTGGCGTTGGCAGGCCGGCAGGGCTGCCGGGCTCACGGTCGGAATCGGGCACGCCTCACCACCAGACTGGCCCCATGATGCCCCCTGGAATCCAACCTGAGGGCTCAGGCCAAGGCGGCGAAGCCCTTCTCCAGATCGGCCAGGATGTCCACCAGGCCTTCGATGCCCACGCACAGCCGGATCTGACCGGGGGTCACACCGGAGGCGCGCAGTTCCTCCTCACTGAGCTGGGAGTGGGTGGTGGTGGCCGGCTGCAGCACCAGGCTGCGCACGTCGCCGATGTTGGCCACATGGCTGTGCAGCTCCAGGGCCTCGACGAACCGGCGCCCCGCCTCCAGGCCCCCGGCCAGCTCAAAGGTGAGCAGACCGGAGCAACCGAGCGGGGCGTATTTGCCGGCCAGCCCATGGGAGGGACTGGAGGACAGCCCGGCGTACTGCACCGACGCCACCTCCGGCCGGGCCTCCAGCCAGCGGGCCACCGCCAGGGCGTTGTGGCTGTGGCGCTCCATGCGCAGCGACAGGGTTTCCAGCCCCTGGGCGATCAGCCAGGCATTGAACGGCGCCACCGCCGGCCCCAGATCGCGCAGCAGATCGACCCGGGCCTTGAGGATGAAGGCCAGGTTGACGCCGAAGGCACCACCGGCCCCGAAATCGCGACCGAAGACCAGGCCGTGATAGCTGGGATCCGGCTGGCTGAAGCGGGGAAAGCGCTCGGGGTGGGCTGAAAAATCGAAGCGGCCGCTGTCGACGATCACCCCGGCAATGGCGGTGCCGTGGCCGCCGAGATACTTGGTGGCCGAATGGACGACGATGTCGGCGCCCCATTCGATCGGCCGCAGCAGATAGGGCGTGGCCACGGTGTTGTCGACGATCAACGGCACCCCCACCCCATGGGCGATGCCCGCCACCAGCTCCAGATCGAGCACCTCGCTGCTGGGATTGGCGATCGTCTCGCCGAAGAACGCCTTGGTGTTGGGCCGCACCGCCCGCTTCCAGGCCTCGCCATCGGCCGGATCGTCGACGAAGGAGACCGAGATGCCGAAGCGGGGCAGGGTGTGACGCAGCAGGTTGATGGTGCCGCCATAGAGCGAGGGGCTGGCGACGATGTGGTCCCCGGCCTCCGCGAGGTTGAGAATCGCCAGGCTCTCGGCCGCCTGGCCGCTGGCCACCATCAGGGCGCCCACCCCCCCTTCGAGGGCGGCGATGCGCTCCTCCACCGCCGCCTGGGTGGGGTTCATCAGCCGCGTGTAGACGTTGCCCAGCTCCCGCAAGGCGAACAGGTTGGCGGCGTGGTCAGCGCTGTCGAAGGTGTACGAGGTGGTCTGGAAGATCGGCAGGGCGCGGGCCTTCGTACCCGGATCGGGGGCCTGGCCGGCGTGGATCTGCTTGGTTTCGAAGGCCCAGGACTCGGACATGGTGGCGGTAGCGCAGACGGCAGTCAGGAAAAGGGTGGCAACAAACGATCCAGCTGGCCTCAGACCAGCAGGGTCATGTCGTGGCAGTGGGGCTTCAGCAGCAGAAAGCGTTCGCGCAGACGCTCCACCAGCAGGACGATCTGCGGATGGGAGATCAGATCCCGCCGCAACACCAGGGACTCACCGCTGACCAATCCCAGATCCCACTCCAGCTTCACCTGGCCGGGGGAGCCACAGGCACTCACCGACCCACCGAAGGACAGGGTCACCTCATCGGCGGTGCGGCGATTCCAGCTGCCCCGGTCGTAGCGCGGCAGGCGGGTGTGGCTGGCCCCGAAGCCGATCGCGTCCAGAGCGCCGGCCATCACCGGATAGATCGTCTCCGGGAACGCCAGCACCGGAAAGCGATCGAGATCGCCGTTGGTCAGCCCCGATTCATGGCAGAGCGGGTGGTGGGCGTCCGCCAGCACCCAGGCCGGCCAATGGGTGAGCCGCAGCACCGCCAGATCCGGGTCATCCTCGGGCGGCAGATCAAGGGTGTCGCTGGTGATCCAGACATCGATCACCCGCTGGCGCAGCAGCAGATACATGCGCTCGACACTGCGGTGATCGAAGCTGCCCAACAGCCAGCCCTGCAACGGTGGCTGCTTGAGCAGATGGCTGACGCAGTGGGTGGCCTCCAGCCGCAAGCGCTGGCCGGCCCGCAGGCGCAGCAACTGGTGCAGATGGCGCTCGAGCAGCAGGTAGTCCTTGGTTTCTGAGAGCCAATACTGGCCGTCCTGACGATCGAGCCGTACGCCGAGGATCTCCAGACAGTGGGCAATTCGTCGGGAAACGGAACTCTGATTGCAGAACTGGCGAGCGCCGGCCAACTTGCCATTCCCCAGCCAGAGCAGCAGGTCGAGGGATTCAAGCTGCTCCTCCGTGACCACAGAAAACCTGCCTACAACTGAAATAATTTCGTCAACCTAGGCAACAATTCGGGCTTTGCCAGTGCAATATTGTTGAAAAACGCAAAGCCAGGCTGCCTCTAGGGTTCTGGCCCTTTCTGAACCAGGATTCCGGTATTGAATCGCTCCATGGTTGGTGCCCCCAGGCCCAGCTGCCACAGCGCCACCACCGCCCAGTAACCCTGGGCTCTGGGCCGGGTGGCGGAGG
>CAIKWV010000297.1 GCA_903831165.1 uncultured cyanobacterium | reverse complement strand
TGGAGGATCTGATCGTGCGCACCACCGAGCTCACCAATGCCTCCTCGGTGGTGGTGAGCCCTGTGATCAGCACGATCGAGCGCTGTGCCGAGCGGGGGATGCTTCTGTACGACGGCCATTTCCGCTGGAATGGCAGCCTGGAGGAGTTCAGGGTCACCACCAACCCTTACGTGGTGCAGTTCCGGAGCGGTAGTCTGCGCGGACCCATGCAGCCGGCGGAGCTCTGAGCCCATGCGCCGCAGTGTCCGCGAGGCTCTGGTTGGATTTTCGCTGCTCGCCGCGGCCGGCAGCGCTTTCACCCTCTGGCTCTGGCTCAAGGGGGTGTCCCTCAGCCAGAACACCTGGAGCATGCAGGCCAGCTTTGCCGATGCGGCTGGCCTGGCCGACCGCTCGCCGGTGGTCTACCGGGGGGTGTTGGTCGGCAACGTGCGCCGGCTCAAGGTCACCGACCACGCCGTGGTGGTGGATCTCGAGATCAACGATCCCAAGCTGCGCCTGCCCCGGCCGGTGGTGGCCCGGGTGGGGTCCGGCTCCCTGCTGGGCGGCGATGCCCAGGTGTCGCTGATGACATCGGGCCAGCCCATGCCCGACCACGCCCCCCTGCCCAGGGATCGCAACTGCGACAACGCCCGCATGGTCTGTCAGAACGGCATGGTTCAGGGCGTCGCCTCGGCGACCCTCTCCTCGGTCACCGACACGGTGCAGAGCCTGCTCGACAAGGCCGACCGCGACAAGCTGGTCGAGAAACTGGTGGGCGCCACCGCCAGCTTCGAAGCCACCGCCGACGAGACCAAGAAGCTCACCATCGACGGCCAGGTGTTCCTGAAGGACGCCCAGGTGCTGGTGAATCAGTTGAACCGTTCGGCCGGCAAGATCGATCCGATTCTCTCCAACATCAACGCCGCCAGCGTTGACACGGCCAAGGCCACCAAGCACATCAATAACCTCACCGCCTCCCTCGACAACCCCAAGACCGTCTCCGATCTGCAGGCCACGCTCACCAATGCCAAACAGCTCACCGATCGCTGGAGTGCGGTCGGGGGTGATGTGCGCAAGCTCACCGATGATCCCAAATTCATGGATGGGATCCGCAGCGTCTCCGTGGGATTGGGCAAGTTCTTCGGCGAGCTCTATCCGGCCCAGACCGAGGCCGCCAAGGAGCGGGACGATCGCCATCGCCAGGAGCGCGAACAGGCGCCGGCGGCCAGCAAGCCCCCGTCGAGCCGCTTCGCCCCCCGCTCCAATGGCCCGACGGCCGCTCCCTGAAACGGCGTAAGGCCTCAGGAGACTCCTGAAAAAACCTCCGAAGCTCCGACCAGCGTTCTGTCAGGCGTGTCCACAGGGGCTGAAGGCTGGGTTGCCTGTTGCCGAAACGGGGGGTCGAACCCGGCCGAGGCAACTGTTCAGCAGTCCCTTGGGCGCCGCCGGACCCCGCCATTGGGCCCCGAGGGCCTCAGTCCGAGCCTCCCCAGCTCCACACCGGCAGGCCTTGGCTGATCCCCGCGCTCAGGATCGCCGGGGTGTAGTCGTTGGGGTCGCGCCGGCCGGTCATGTCGAGGATCAGCTGCACCTGGCCGCCGCTGAAGCGCAGCCGCAGGTAGGAGCGGTCCTGGGCGGGGGCGTTCCCCGCACGCACGATCCCAGCCGAGGCCGTGCAGCGCTGATACGGGGCACGCAGGCTGCCCATCCAGGTGGCGCTGAACCCATCGCGGTGGGCCAGGTGCCAGCCGCTGGCGAGCGCGCCCAGCGCGGCCTGGCCATTCACCCCATAGCTGCCTTCTCGGTAGGGCTGCAGGGTTTCGCTGAGGCTGAGTGTGCCGGGACAGGGGCCGCTGGGGGTGCGGCTGAGCAGCGGCGCCACCTTGAGTTCCAGCACTTCGGCCCGGCCGGCCTGGGGCGAGGCGACGAGAGCTGCCGCAAGGGCCACCAGAACGCCGCAGAGGTCGGGTCTGGTCATGGGGGCTGGGCCATGGATTCTCACCCTATCGAGTCCATCCCACGCTGAAGGGCGACATCGCCCGCCAGTGCTGCAACCCCTGAAGGCGATCAGAAGCTGCCGATGGCCTCCAGGGCGATGGCGGCGATCGCCTGGTCGCTGGCCTTGGGCAGCTGCACGTAGCGGCCGCCGGCGGCCTCGGCCAGATCCTTGCCCATGCCGCTGCCGATGAACTTGCGCTCGGTGTCGATCACCAGCAGCTTGATGCCCAGGGCCCGGTAGCGGCTGGCCACCTGTTTGACCTCCTCTTTGAGGTCCACCGGTTCGTCTCCCTCCAGCTCCGGTTGGCCCAGGGAGCGGGAGAGGGGCACGTTGCCGCGGCCATCGGTGAT
>CAIKWV010000296.1 GCA_903831165.1 uncultured cyanobacterium | reverse complement strand
GGCCGGTCTCAGCAGCAAAGGCACCCCCGTCGGTGGCCTCATCATGCAGCAGCATCCTGCCTACAGTGACGTATCTGCTGTGCGTCCATGCCTGAGCGCGGCCTCCCCGATCGGGCCCCGGCATCCCGCCCTGCCGCCTCCAGCCTGCCGTCGCTGCCGCAACCCCGGCACGACCTGTCGGAGCGGGAAGTGGAGATCATTGAACTGGTGTCCACCGGCCTGACCAACCAGGAGATCGCCGCCCAGCTGATGATCAGCAAGCGCACCGTCGACAACCACGTCAGCAACATCTTCACCAAGACCGGCGCCAAAAACCGGGTGGCCCTGCTCAACTGGGCCATGGACAACGGCAAGATCTGCCGCGACGGCTTCAACTGCTGCTCGCTCGAGGGCCCCGAGGCCGCCAGCCACGCCGGCTGAGCGTCAGGGCCCTCAACCGCCCAGCAGCTGCTGGCGCTCGGCCCCATCCCAGAGCGCCAGGGGCCGGGCCGCCAGGGCCGCATTGCTGAGTTCATGGCGGCCGGTGAGCTCCACTGCGCACCAGGGCGGCACGGTCACCGGCTGATCCGGATCCTCCAGCTCCACCTCCGCCACCACCAGGGGCGCGTTGCCGGCTTCAAACACATCCAGCACCCAGTCGCCACCGGCCAGATCGAGGCCGTAGCGGATCTTGCCCAGTTGGTGCGGGGCCAGCTGCAGCAGGGCCCGGGCATCAGCCAGCGGAATGGCGTATTCAAATTCCAGCCGGCTCAGGGCCTGAGCGGGGCGCAGCGCCACAGGTTCGCCGCCGCCGGGCGGTGCGGCCTTGAGGGTCAGCCAGGCCTGGGCTTGGCCTTCGGCGCCGGCAAGCGGCTCACTGCTGCGCACCCGCAAGGTGAGGCCCTCGCCGCCGCTCACCAGGTAGCCCTGCTGCAGCCGGGCCTGCCAGCGCACGTGGGGCCGCCAGTCGTCACCGCGCACCAGAAAACGGCGTTCGATCTCCAGGGCCAGGGGAACCTCGGCGGCAACGGTTGGTCTGATTCTGGCCGGCCCGGCGCCCTCAGAGCTGGCGCAGATCCAGGGCCCAATTGGCAATGCGTCGGCGGGTGCGCCGCCGCTGCCAGGCGAACAGCAACGGCACCACCACAAGGGAGACGCCATAGGAATGGATCATCAGGCTCAGGGCCAGCACCGCCACCAGCCACCACGGCACCACCCAGAGGCGGCGGGTCTGGGGGCAGAGATGCTTGCGGCGGGCCAGCCGCACGATCAAGCGCTCCTGGGGCGTAAGGCCGAATTTCATGCCGGCCAACTTAGGGAGTCAGGAGCCAGAGTTCAATGAACAAACGCTGAGACTTCGTCTTATTCAGGCAACGCCAGCGTTCAACTGGCGCACAGTTCGCCTCTGGGGTTCAGCCACGAACCGGACTCGCCATCGGGGCGCCCGTCGAACCATGGGCGATGAGCCCTCAGTTGTGGGAGGGCTCGACGCTGGTGAGGCTGCCGGCCCAGTGCAGCTTGCGGGTGAGGGTGCGGTAATAGGAGGGGCTCTGCTCCAGCAGCACCATCAGGGCCGGATGGGGGCCGCGCTGCACCACGCAGCGATCGCCGGGTTCGAGCACCGTGGCGTGGGCGCCGTCCTTCCAGAGCTTGACCCGGCGGCTGCTCTCCCCCAGGGGCCAGACCGTCAGCCGGGCCCGCGGCGGCACCACCACCGCCCGGCTGGAGAGGCTCATCGGGCAGATCGGGTTGACCACGATCGCCTCAATGCCGGGATGGAGGATCGGCCCACCGGCCGCCATGGCGTAGCCCGTGGAGCCGGTGGGGGTGGCGATGATCAGGCCATCGCCGCGGTACTGGTCCACCACCTCGCCGTCGATATCCAGCTCAAGCACGCAGGTGGGCGACACCTCATCGAGGCAGGGCCTGAAATAGAAATCGTTCAGGGCGCCGTGGGGGCCTTCGGCCGCCACATCGGCTTCGGGCTCCTCGGCGGCTCCGTCCCCGGGCTGGGGCACGCCGTCGCCGCGGTCAATGCGGGCCTCCAGCATCATGCGCCGCTCCAGGGCGAAGCGGTCATCGCGCAACCGCTGCCAGAGGCAGTCCTCGCCATCGAGGCGCAGCAGGGAGCGGTCGTGGGTGAGGAAGCCCAGGTGGCCGCCGATGTTGAAGCTGAGGATCGGCACCTCAAAACGGGACAGATGGCGTGCCGCCCCCAGCACCGTGCCGTCACCGCCCAGCACCAGGGCCAGATCGGGCAGGGCCGGCTCGGTGGCCAGCAGGCCGGGGAAGGGGTTGGCGGCCAGGCCGCAGGCGGCCACGGTGACGCTGATGCCCTGGGGGCGCAGATCTTCAGCGCAGCGTCTGGCCTGGCGCTGGGCCGCCTGACTACCGCTGCGCACGATCAACCAGATCCGTTCAAGCCGCATCGGTTGCAGGGCAGATCAGGTTCAAGACGGGCTACCAGCGCAGCAGGTTGAAACGCTCCATGTCCACCGTTTCGCGGTTGCGATACAGGGACAGCAGGATCGCCAGGCCGACCGCGGCCTCGGCCGCCGCCACCGTGATCACGAAGATGGCGAACACCTGGCCGCGGATCAGCTGGCCATCGAGAAAATCGGAGAAGGCCATCAGGTTGAGGTTGACCGCGTTGAGCATCAGCTCGATGCTCATCAGCACCCGCACCGCATTGCGGCTGTTGATCAGACCCCAGACCCCCGTGCAGAACAGCAGGGCGGCGACAGCCAGATAGGCCTGCAGCGGGATCGTGGCCCCCAGGGTGATCGTCACGGCCTCGGCGGCCGCCTGGGCAGTGGCCTGCGGATCAGCGCTCATGGGGTGGTCTCCAGCAGTGGTTGGGCGTTGGCGGTTCCGGCCGAACCGGAGGCATCGATCAGCAGGGGGGTGCGGGTCTTCTCGAGCAGCCCCTGATCAACGGGTTCACCCGTGATCACATCGCTGCTGAACACATCGCGGCGGGCCAGCACGATGGCGCCGATCATCGACATCAGCAGCAGCACCGAAGCCAGCTCGAACGGCAGCAGGTAGTCGCTGAACAGATGTTCGCCGATGCGGATCGTGGCCTCTTCGCCCACCGGCAGCGGCCCGGGCAGGGCCCAGTGGGTGGTGAAGGCCACCCGCAGCAGCAGCACGAACAGGCCGGCACAGACGCCACCGGAGAGCAGGCGCCGCAGCAGCAGCCCCGGAATGGCCGCCAGATTTTCCTTCTTGTTGACGAGCATGATCGCGAACAGGATCAGCACGTTGACGGCGCCGACATAGACCAGGATCTGGGCCGCCGCCACAAAGCTGGCATTGAGCAGCAGGTAGAGACCGGCCATGCCCAGGAACACGCCCCCCAGCAGGAAGGCGGAATAGACGATGTTGGGCAGCAGCACCACGCCCAGCGCCCCCAACACCACCACGGCGGAGAGGGT
>CAIKWV010000295.1 GCA_903831165.1 uncultured cyanobacterium | reverse complement strand
TCGAGAATGTGGTGCTGGGTGCCGCAGTGCTGGGCCACCAGGCCAGAAAACTCCAATTCGTTGGGGTAAGGGTCGCCAAAGTGAATGGAGTAGGTGTGGACGGGTTGCGAATGATGCTGAGCTGCTAAAGCCGTGATGGCGCTGGAGTCCAGCCCACCAGATAGATATACGCCCACCGGAGCGGCTGGCAAAGAGTCTTGGACGACCTGATCTAGGTGTAATCGTAGCCGCTCTCCATGCCAGCCTAAAGATTGTTGTTTGTCCCCAGCATCTATCCGTTCTTTTAGCTGCCAGTAGGCTTGGTAATCATCCCCCGGCCAGGTGAGCTGGGTGCCGATGCGCAGCTCGCGCACATCTTGCCAGAGGGTGCGATCGCCAGGAACAAAGGCGCAGCACAGATAGTCGCGCAGGGCGATTGGGTCAAGCGCGTTGGAACGGTAGGGCGCCAGCGACCGCAGATCTCCCGCCGCCCAGCGGGTCGACCCCTGGGGGGTGTAGTAAAGCGTTCTGGCCCCCGCCGGGTCACGCCCCAGCCGCAATACCTTGTGCTGCCGATCCCAGACTGCCAGGCAGAAAGAACCTACGAGTTTGGCCAAGACCGACGTTTGCCACCGTTCCCAGGCGATGGCTACAAGTTGAATATCGGACAAGTGCGCTGGATTTTCTAATGCGAGATTGTTAAGCAGCGATCGTCGATCCGAGAGCCAAACATCCCCCACGATCACGTAACGGCCGGAAGGGCTGACGGCCAGCTGCCCTTCAACCGAACGGCCAGCTCCAACGGCGATCGCCAACGGCCCTTCCTGCCAGGTGGCGCCGTCCCATTGGGCTTCCTGTCCCCAACCCACGCGCCAGGTGGGGGCCACTGGCAACGGATACCGAATCGGGGCGCTGGAAAACCGGAACATAAAGCCAATTTAGGGGTTTAGATCAGGCAAACGCCCACGGCTTTTCGTTAATTACTAGGTAATCCTAAATCAACCTTGGATCAGCCAGGCAGCCCTGGAGGCCTTCATCCAAAGGCTTGTGGAGCGCTTTGCCCCAGAGCAGTTGATCCTCTTTGGTTTGATGGCCCAGGGCGAGGCCCGCTGGGATTCCGATGCCGACCTCCTGGTGGTGATGCCGTTTGAGGGGCGGTCATTGGATACCGTCAAGGCGATGCGCAGCGCCTGCGAGGTGGATTTTCCGCTGGATCTGCACCTGCGGCGGCCGGAGGAAATCGAGCCGCGCTACCGGTGGGGCGATCCGTTCATTCGCGAGGCCCTGAATCACAGCAAGCTTTTGCATCGCAACCTGTTACTTGGCGAGGGCGCCCAAGGGCGCCTGGCCGTCGCCAGCAAGCGTGAGATTCAGGTCACCCCGGTGCGTAATCCGGTGGTGACCGAATGGATCGAGCGCGCCGAACGCCACTGGCGGAATGCAGAGCAGTTTGCACATCTGCCTGTCTCGTATCAGAGCGGCATGTTGATGATCCAACCCTGAACAGCCTCACCCAGGCGGCGCTTGCTTATCTCGATCCCTGTGCAGGCCCCCCCGAGCCCAGCCACGATGGCGCCTGGGCCATCGCCCATGCCGGCCCCCTGCGCGATTGCCTGCGGGGTTGGTTCGACAGCCTGGAGGTGATTGGCCGTTCGGCTACTGGGTCAGCTCCGTACAATGTCCGTA
>CAIKWV010000294.1 GCA_903831165.1 uncultured cyanobacterium | reverse complement strand
GACCCGTGGGGCGGACCAACCCAAAGGAAGCGTGGTTTATGCCCCAGTCGGGCAACGCTTCGAGTTGTTCTTCCGCCTCAGCGGCACCAGCCAGGAGAAGGTGCGGGTGGAGGTGTTCCACCCTGGCGCCACGGATCAGGTGGCCCCCTGCATCCCGGAGGCTCGCTTCCTGGTGAGCGCGCTCTCCACGGCCCCGCAGCGCCAATCCGAGGTGATGGCGCAGGCCCCAACGCCTCCGCCGACGACCCTGCAGGACAGCGCGATGCCGCAGTGGCTGGTGGATCTTTCCGAGGATGAAAAAATCCGCCAGCTGTTTGCCCACCTGGCGGACCACGGCGCGATCACCGAGCCGGAGGTGGCTGCCATGCTGGGCTCCCCCCGGGCGGCCAGGCGCTTCTCCGTCCAGGTCGACGACCTGGCCAGCCGGGCGCCATTCTCGGTGCGTGTCGTGGTGGTGGGTGAGGTCAAGCGCTACGTGAAGGAGCAGAGCTGATGAGCACCCTGACCGCCAAGGATGTCGAGCACGTCTTCGAGTCGCTGCGCAAGGGGCTGGTGCCCGAGCGCGGCATCGAAACCTTCGCCGTGGGCATCGAGAAGCAACGCGGTGAGCTGCACCGTCAGCTGGAGCTGGCCGCTGGCGGCGAGGGCACGATCAAGTTCCTGCGCGGTGGCTACGGCTGCGGCAAGACCTTCATGGCCCGCCTGGCCCTGCTGGATGCCAAGGAGCGCGGCTTCGCTACCAGCTTTGTCGTCGTCTCGGATAACGACCTCAAGTTCCACCGCTTCGATGACGTCTACCGCAAGGTGATGACCGAGCTGGGCACCGCCACCTGCCCCCGCGGTGCCCTCAGCGACATCCTTGATCGCTGGATCGCACGGGTGGAAGACGCCCTGATCGCCGCCGGCGAAGACGAAGACGCCGCGGACTTCGACGAGAAAGTGCAGCAGCGGCTGGAGGCTGACCTGGCTTCCCTGACCGGTGGCCAAGCGCCGCAGGACTTCATCCGGGTGATCCAGACCATCTTCCGCCTCAAGCAGGCAGGGGAGGTGAGCGAGGCCGGAGCGCTGATCTCCTGGCTCTGCGGCAGTGGCAATGTCGCCGCCGCTTCCAAGAAGGCGGCTGGCATCAAGGGCGACATCGGCAGCCGCGATGCCCTCGATTACCTCCGCGGCGTGCTGGAGATCGTCAAAGCCGCCGGCTACAAGGGGCTGCTGATCGTCATCGACGAGGCGGAAACGATCCTGCGCATGCGCTCGGACTCGCGCCACAAGTCGCTCAACGGCATCCGTCAAATTGCCGATGCGGCCGGCTCCTATCCGGGGATGCTCTGGCTGTTCACCGGTACCCCAGAGTTCTTCGACACCCGCTACGGCGTCGCCGGGCTGGAACCACTGCATCGGCGCATCAGCTTCAGCAAGCAAGGCCCCTATGCCAGTCTGCGGCAGCCCCAGCTGGAGCTGACACCATTCGATGCCGAGCGCCTGCGCTCGGTGGCCCTGCGCCTGCGGGAGCTCTACCCCTCAGCCACGCGCCCTGAGCTTGAGGAGCGGATGAGCCTCGACTTCATCAACCGTCTGGTGGCAGAGGTGACCAAAGGCTTCCGCGGTGATGTGGGCGTGGTGCCACGCCAGTTCCTGCGCGAGTTCGTGAATCAACTCGATCTGGTTGAGGGAAATGAGACCTATAGCCCCTCTGATGAGTACGGCTTCGACCCAAATCAGATCAGCAGGGTGGCGCGCACCCCGGAAGAGCAGCAACGCCTGGAGGGAGGATCTGACTCAACTCCTCTCGATGATCTGGAGGAGGGCCCAGACCTGATCCCCACACCCATAGAAGACGTGTGGTGAAGCCCTCTCGCCTGCTGACCGGAGGCCGAGCGTGAGCGTCTTCTCCCGCCTGGCGCCCCGGCTGCAGGAAGCGATCGTCGCCCGCCTGGGCTGGAGCAGTCTTCGTCCGGTGCAGGAGCAGGCCGGCGAGGCGCTGTTGGCTGGTGCCAACGCGGTGATCCTGGCGCCGACGGCCGGCGGCAAAACCGAGGCCTCGATGTTCCCCACCCTTTCGATGTTGGTGGAGGCGGCTCCCGATGGCGTCGGTGCCCTCTACATCGCCCCGATCAAGGCCCTGCTCAACAACCAGGCGGATCGGCTCGGCCTCTACACCGAGATGGTGGGCCTACGCCGCTTCGTGTGGCACGGCGACACGGATGACTCCTCCCGTCGCCGCTTCCTCAAGGATCCGGCCGAGCTGTTGATGACCACTCCCGAATCGCTGGAGGTGATGCTCGTTTCCCAACGGGTGGATGAAGCCAGGCTGTTCGGCGATCTGCGCATGGTCGTCATCGACGAGGTGCATGCCCTCGCCGGCTCCGACCGCGGTGCCCACCTGATGAGTGTGCTGGAGCGCATCGCCCGACACTCCAAACACGATCTGCAGCGGGTGGGCCTGAGCGCCACGGTGGGCAATCCCGAGGCGATCCTGGATTGGCTGCAGGGTTCCTCCCAGCGAGAGGCCCGGGTGGTGGATCCACCGAAGCTGCCCAGCCGGCGGCAGCTCCTGGTGATCCATCGGCCCGAACTGACCCTGCTGGCAAAGGACGCCGCACAGCTGGCCCAGGGACAGAAGAGCCTCTTCTTCTGCCAGTCCCGTGCCACGACCGAGAAGGTGGCTGAAACCATGCGCCGCGCCGGCACCACGGTGTTCGTGCACCACAGCGCTGTCTCCAAGGAGGAGCGGCTTCTTGCTGAGGAAACCTTCAACCGCGGAACG
>CAIKWV010000293.1 GCA_903831165.1 uncultured cyanobacterium | reverse complement strand
GGGCTTGGTGAGTGGTCGCTTCCCGCAGGGCTGAACGGGCGGCATAGGCCCGGGTCAGCTGGCCCAGAAACGCCTGCAGATCGCGGCTGTGGCTCAGGCGCTGCAGATCGCCAACCAGGGCCAAAGAACCATCGCCGGCCCGGCTCCAGCCGATCGCCTGTCCAGCGGCCAGCCGCACCGAAACCAGCACAGGCAAGGATTCACCGGCAAAGCCCTCGATCACCCCATCGCGTTCCGGGTTGAACCCGAGCGATTGGAGGGTGTCGCAGAGGCAGGCGACAACCCTGAGGACGGTTGGCAGGAAGGAGAGATGGGACAAGGCACCAATGCCCACTGACGCAGACCCTAGCGATCTCGATCCGTCCGTCCAGTGGCCGTTGCCACAGCCCTGGCCTCAGCATGGCCCGCAGCGGCTGGCGGTGATGGCCTCTGGGGCGGGCAGCAACTTTGAAGGCCTGGTCGCCGCCTGCCGCTCCCAGCAGCTGGCCGCCGAGGTGGCGCTGCTGGTGGTGAACAACCCCGGTTGTGGTGCCGAGCAGCGCGCGGCCCGGCTGGGGGTGCCCTGCCAACGGATCGACCATCGCGACCATGCCAGTCGGCAGAGCCTGGATCGCGCCTTGATCGAGGCCTTTCGGCAGGCCCAGGTGGACCTCGTGGTGATGGCCGGCTGGATGCGGATTGTCACGCCGGTGCTGGTGGACGCCTATCCGGATCGCCTGATCAACATCCACCCCTCGCTGCTGCCCAGCTTCCGCGGCCTCGATGCGGTCGGTCAGGCCCTGGCGGCCGGCGTGCAGCTGACCGGTTGCACCGCCCATCTGGTGCGGCCGGAAGTGGATGCCGGACCCGTGCTGGTGCAGGCGGCCGTGCCGGTGCATGCCGGCGATGACCACGACAGCCTCACGGCCCGGATCCAGCGCCAGGAGCACCGCATCCTGCCGCTGGCGGTGGCCCTGGCGGCGGCGCGTCTGGCGGCCTGAAGGGGCCGATGGGGCGAGCGGCCCACAATCAGGGATAGAACGGCGCCAGGGGCAAGCCGGTGCTGGCCTCGAGGCCGGCCATCAGGTTCAGGCACTGCACCCCCTGACCGGCCTGTCCCTTGACCAGGTTGTCGATGGCACTCATCACGATCAGCTGGCCGGTGCGCTTGTCCACCTGAACTGACAACAGGGCCCGATTGGTCTGGCGCACCCATTTAGTGGAGGGGTAGGTGCCCACCGGCAACACCTCGACGCCGGCGCTGTTGCGGTAGGCGGCTCCAAGCAGCACGGTGCAGTCCTCGGCGGTGAGCCCCGGGTCCCGCAGCCGGGCGTAGACGGTGGCCAGCAGGCCCCGCACCATCGGCATCAGGTGGGGGGTGAACTGAACCTGCACGGCATGGCCGGCCATCCGGCCCGCCAGCTGCTCGATCTCGCTGGTGTGGCGATGGCCCACCACGCCGTAGGGGGCCACGGCTTCGGAAGCCTCGGCTAGCAGCAGATGCTCTTTGGCGGCGCGGCCGCCACCGGAGGTGCCGGTCTTGGCATCGATGACGATGCCCTGGGTTTCGATCAGGCCCTGCTTGAGGAAGGGCAACAGCGCCAGCAGGCTGGCCGTGGGGAAACAGCCCGGAGCAGCCACCAGTCGGGCCGCAGCGATCGCCTCCCCATGCCACTCGACCAGGCCGTAGGTGGCTTCCTCGCAGAGGTCAGTGTCATGGCGGGGGAATTGGCGGGCTTCGGCGCCGTACACCTCCTGCCACTGGGCCAGGGAGCTGTAGCGGTAGTCGGCGGACAGGTCCACCACCTTCACGCCCCGCTGCAGCAGGGCCGGCACCAACTGGGAGGCCAGGCCGTTGGGCAGGCTCAACACCGCCAGATCCGCCGCCGCCGCGATCGCCTCCGGGTCGGGAGTGCTGACCACCAGATCCCGGGGCAAGGGCAGGAAGGGGACCAGTTCACTCCAGCGCTTGCCACTGCTGCGCTCGCCCCCGAGAAAGGCGATCTCGAATTCGGGATGGTCCAGCAGCAGGCGCAGGGTCTGCAGGCCTCCGTAGCCACTGGCCCCGATCACGGCGATGCGTTTGCCTGACATGCTGGTGGGAGACGAGCGCCGGTACGGCTGGAAGGGCCGATCGTACCGGGCTCTATAACAGGTCCGACGTCTCCTGTCCTGACGTCCCGCAGCGTTCCCCGCCCCCTTGAACGTCCGTCCTGACCCCGGCCCTGCCGCCACGATCGGCGCCAGCCCGGCCGAGCCCAGCCCACCAGGCGGCCCCGCCAGCCCGCCAGCCTTTCAGTTCGATGCGATCGCTGACGGGCTGGCGGCGATCCGCAATGGCGAATCGATCGTGGTGGTCGATGACGAAAACCGCGAAAACGAGGGTGATCTGATCTGCGCGGCCCAGTTCGCCACGCCCCAGCAGATCAACTTCATGGCCACCGAGGCGCGGGGCCTGATCTGCCTGGCGATGGAGGGCGAACGGCTTGATGCCCTCGATCTGCCGCTGATGGTGGATCGCAACACCGACAGCAACCAGACCGCCTTCACCGTCAGCGTCGATGCCGGCCCGGAACGCGGCGTGGGCACCGGCCTCTCCGCTGACGATCGGGCCCGCACGATCCAGGTGGCGATCCACCCGGAGACCAGACCCCGCGATCTGCGGCGGCCCGGCCACATCTTTCCGTTGCGGGCCCGCGAAGGCGGGGTGCTGAAGCGGGCCGGCCACACCGAGGCGGCGATCGACCTGGCCCGCCTGTCGGGCCTGTATCCAGCCGGCGTGATCTGCGAGATCCAGAACGCCGATGGCTCCATGGCCCGCCTGCCCCAGCTGGTGGACTACGCCCGC
>CAIKWV010000292.1 GCA_903831165.1 uncultured cyanobacterium | reverse complement strand
GCGACAAGCCACGCGTGTTCACCGTGAACTGCAGCACCAGACTGGGCGGGACTGCCATTGCGATGGCGGCAGCGAACAACGATGAAGCCTTTTCGATGCTCCAGAAGTTCTACGACGCATTCTGAACAGCTCCGCCCCGCCCAGGATTGTGTTACCCATCGATCCCCAAGCGGGAATCGCGGCAGCGTCCGCAGCCGCGGGAGCCAGATCCTCAACCAGAGAAAAATGTCAGCGGGTTGAACTCAACCCACTGACACAAGTAGATATGCTGCGCTGCAACCAATCTGAACACATGAAGCAGGCCTGAGCCGCAGGTGATCCAGGCGTCAACGGCCCAAGACTTCGTCAGATGTTGTCCGTTGGCATCTGCGGATTTTTCGGCCAGAACGCACGATGGGCAACACGCTGCTGGCCCCATGCCCCGAGGCAGATGGGGCCAGCGCTCAAGCCACCACCGCCTGCCGCTCGGCCAACCCCACCAGCACCTTTTCGCTGGGGGGCACCACCACCTTGAAGCGGGTCTTCCAACTGGACCAGTCCGCCAGAATCTGGGCCGCCCGGGTGCTGCCGGTGTGCTCCAGATGGGCCTCCAGAAGAGGGCGCAACAGGCCTTCCTGCTCAGGGGTGGCCAGCTCGACCAGGGCGATCGTTTCACCGTTGAGGCGCTTGGCGACGGCGCCCTCCTCATCGAGCAGGAAGGCCACACCCCCGGTCATGCCCGCCGCCACGTTGCGGCCAGTGCTGCCGAGCACCACCACCACACCCCCGGTCATGTACTCGCAGCAGTGGTCGCCGGCGCCCTCCACCACAGTGCGGGCGCCGCTGTTGCGCACGGCAAAGCGCTCGCCGGCCCGTCCGAGAGCGAACAGTTCGCCGCCGGTGGCGCCGTAGAGGCAGGTGTTGCCGAGGATCACCTTGCTGCCGGGATCCTGGCTGCCGGCCGGTGGCACCACCGTGAGTCGGCCACCGTTGAGGCCCTTGCCGACATAGTCGTTGGCCTCGCCGACCAGCCGCAGGTTCAGCCCCTGCAGCACAAAGGCGCCGAAGCTCTGGCCCGCGGCCCCTTCGAAACGCAGATCCAGCTGACCGCGGAAGCCCTGGTTGCCGTGGCGGGCGGCGATCTCGCCCGCCAGGCGGGTGCCGACGCTGCGATCGGTGTTGACGATCGCCAGGGTGCGCTCCAGCCGGCCGTGCTCCTCGATCGCCGCCAGCACAGCGCCATCGGCGAGCAGGGCATCCTCCAGGATCGGGCCGTTGCCATGGGCCTGGGGGTCATGACGCAACCAGGAACGATCGGTCGCCTGGGGGATCGGATCGAGCAGGCAGGAGAGATCGAGAGCCGAGGTCTTGGCCAGGGTCACCGCCCGGGGCTCGAGCAGCTCGGTGCGGCCGATCAGCTGCTCGAGGCTGGCGACACCGAGCACGCTCAACAGCTGGCGCACCTCCTCGGCCACGAACAGGAAGAAGTTGACCACGTGTTCCGGCAGGCCGGTGAAGCGCTTGCGCAGGGCCTCCTTCTGGGTGGCGACCCCCACCGGGCAGTTATTGGTATGGCAGACGCGGGCCATGATGCAGCCCTCGGCGATCATCGCCACCGAGCCGAAGCCGTATTCCTCGGCACCGAGCAAGGCGGCGATCACCACATCCCAGCCGGTCTTGAGGCCGCCGTCGGCCCGCAGCAGCACCCGGTCGCGCAGGCCGTTCTGCAGCAAGGCGCGATGCACCTCGGTCAGGCCCAGCTCCCAGGGGCTGCCGGCGTGTTTGATCGAGCTGAGGGGGGAGGCGCCGGTGCCGCCGTCGTGGCCGGAGATCTGGATGACGTCGGCGTTGGCCTTGGCCACGCCGGCGGCGATCGTGCCGATGCCGATCTCAGCCACCAGCTTGACCGAGACCTTGGCGGCCGGGTTGACCTGGTGCAGATCGTGGATCAGCTGGGCCAGGTCTTCGATCGAATAGATGTCGTGGTGCGGCGGCGGTGAGATCAGGGCCACACCCGGCTTGCTATTGCGCAGCCAGGCGATGTAGGGATCCACCTTGGGGCCGGGCAGCTGGCCGCCCTCACCGGGCTTGGCCCCCTGGGCCACCTTGATCTCCAACTGACGGCCGCTGCGCAGATATTCCGGGGTGACACCGAAGCGCCCCGACGCGATCTGTTTGATCGCCGAGCAGGCGGTATCGCCGTTGCGCAGGCCGCGGATCGAGGGCAGGGTGGCCGAATGGCCGTCGCCGTCCACGTCTTCCAACACGTGGAACCGGGCCGGATCTTCGCCGCCCTCGCCACTGTTGCTCTTGCCGCCGATGCGGTTCATGGCCACTGCCAGCACCTCGTGGGCCTCCCGCGAGAGGGCACCCAGACTCATGCCACCGGTGCAGAAGCGGGAGCAGATGCTCTCGATGCTCTCCACCTGATCGAGCGGCAGGGGCGCCGGCGCCGGGCACAGCTGCAGCAGGTCGCGCAGGGCCGTGACCGGACGATTTTCGAGCAGGGTCTGGTAGGTGGCGAAATGGTCGTAGCCCGGGCCGGCCTTGACGGCGGCATGCAGGGCCTTGGCCATCTCCGGGCTGTTCATGTGGTACTCGCCACCGGTGCGGTACTGCACGAAACCCATGAACTCCAGCTTGGTGCGATCGAGTTCGGGGAAGGCCTTGCTGTGGAAGCTGAGGGTTTCGCTGGCCAACTCCGCCAGGCTGAGACCCGCCACCCGGCTGGTGGTACCGCTGAAGGCCAGATCGATCAGATCGGCGCCGATGCCGATCGCTTCGAAGATCTGGGCGCCGTGATAGCTGGCCAGCAGCGAGATACCGATCTTGGAGAGAATCTTGCGCAGGCCATCTTCGAGCGCCTTGCGCACATTGGCCTGGGCCTGATCGGCGCTGAGTTCGGGCAACTTACCCCGCTCAATCAGCGAGCGGGTCTTGGGATGGGCCAGCCAGTGGCGGGTGGTCTCCCAGGTCAGCCAGGGGCAGACGGCACTGGCGCCGTAGCCGATCAGGCAGGCCAGATGGTGGGTGCTCCAGCACTGGGCTGTCTCCACCACAATCGAGCACTGCAGCCGCAACCCCAGCCGCAGCAGATGGTGATGCACCGAACCCACGGCCAGCAAAGGCGGGATGTAGGTGCTGCCGGCACTGAGACCCTGGGGCGAGCCGTCGCCAGCGCTGCGATCGGAGAGCACCAGGATCTGGCAACCGCTGCGCACGGCGGCCTCGGCTTCAAAGCCCAGGCGCTGCACGGCCTGCTCCAGTCCTGAAGGACCGGAAGCCACCGGCAGCAGGGTGGACAGGGTGGTCAGGGGCAGGCCATGGCGGCCCAGGGCGGCCAGCTCGGCTTCGTTGAGCACCGGCGTGGCCAGATGCAGCACCGCAGCCCCGGCCGGATCGGGGCGCAGGGCGGAGCCGCGGCGGCCCAGATGCATCTCCAGGCTCATCACCAGCTTTTCCCGCAGCGGATCGATCGGCGGATTGGTGACCTGGGCGAAGCGCTGCTTGAAGTAGTCGTACAGCAGGTGGGGTTTGCCTGACAGCACCGCAAGCGGGATGTCATCCCCCATGCAGTAGGTGGGTTCCTTGGCGGCTCCCGCCATGTCCTCGATCACCAGGTCGAAGTCCTCGGCGGTGAAGCCGAAAGCGGTCTGCTGTTGCAGCAGATCGAGATCGCCCAGGCGCCGCTCCTGGCTCCAGGCACCGGCGGCCAGGCTGCGACGATGCTCGGCGAGCCAGTCGCCGTAGGGGAAGCGAGCCGCCGTTTCCTCCTTGACCTCCCAGTTGCGCAGCAGCCGGCCCTGCTCGAGATCCACCGCCAGCATCTGGCCAGGACCGAGGCGCCCCTTCTCGATGATGCGGCTCTCCTCCAGTTCCACCACGCCCGTCTCCGAGCCCATCACCACGTAACCATCGCTGGTGAGGC
>CAIKWV010000291.1 GCA_903831165.1 uncultured cyanobacterium | reverse complement strand
TTGAGGTCGAGGCCGCCGGTCAGTTCCTCCATGCGTTCCCGCATGGTGCCGGTGGAGAGCTCGTAGGCGCTGCGCAGGGCTTCGAGGATCGCGGTTTCAGCGGCCTCGTGGCTGCCGCTCAGCAGTTCGGGGGCCACCTCGACCCGCAGCGGTTGCTGGTTGCCCGAGAGCCAGATGCTGACCTGCCCGTTGCTGCTCTTGCCTTCGAGCTCCATGGCATCGAGCTCCTCCTGGAGCTTCTGGGCATCCTGCTGGATCTGCTGGGCCTTGCGGAAGGCCTCCGTCAGCTGACCGAAGTTGGGGAGACCGAAGCCAGCCATGCCGCTGTCGTGGAGTGTTGGCGCAGGCTAAGGCCCCGGCTGCGGAGTATCGACCCCCTCAAAACCGAGCCGCTTGACTTCGGTGTGCAGGGCGATGCCGTGTTCGCGCTGGACCCGCTCCTGCACCAACAGGATCAGGGCGTCGATGTCCCGGGCCCGGGCGTCGCCGGTGTTGACGATGAAGTTGGCGTGCAGCGGTGACACCTGGGCGCCGCCGACACTGAGCCCCTTGAGCCCCAGGGCCTCGATCAGCTGGCCCGCCTTGCGGGGCTCGGGGTTGCGGAAGACACTGCCGCAGCTGGGTTGCTGATAGGGCTGGGTGCTGGTGCGGCTCTGCAGATTGGCGCTGGTGCGGGCGGTGATCGCCGCCGGATCATGGCCGGGCTCCAGCCGGAAACGGGCGGAGAGCACGATCAGCGGTTCGCCTTGCAGGCGGCTGTGGCGGTAGGCGAAGTCGAGCTCATCGGCCGCCAGGGTGAACGGTTGATCGGGTCGGGCCGGATCCAGCACCCGCACCGACTCCAGCCACTCCGCCGTGCAACCCCCCTGGGCGCCGGCGTTCATCACCACGGCGCCGCCCACCGTGCCGGGGATGCCCACGGCCCACTCCAGGCCGTGCAGGCCGGCCTTGGCCACCTTGCGGGCCAGGGTGGGGATCGGCTCGCCGGCTTCCGCCTCCACCCAGCCCTCCTGGCTGTCGCTGTGGCTGCCCTGCAGGCGCCGGTTGCACAGGGTCAGACCGGCCAGGCCGTCATCGGCGATCAGCAGGTTGGAGCCGGCACCGATGCAGCGGAAGCACAGGCCGGCGCCGACGGCCCAGGCGGCCAGCGCAATCAGTTCGTCCTGGCTGCCCGGTTCGGCGAACCATTCGGCCGGGCCTCCCACCTTCCAGGTGGTGAAGGCCTGGAGGGCGATGTTCTGCCGCACCCCGGCGGGCCTGCTGCTGGCCTGGGCCGCCATTCAGGCCGCCTGGGCCAGGGGCCGATCTCCCAGGGCCCCCAGGCGCTCCCAGAGGCCATTGACGTCGCCGGCCCCCATCGCCAGCACCAGATCGCCGGGGCGGCTGCAGAAGGCGATCTGGTCGGCCAGATGGTCGAGGGTCCGGGCCTCCAGCACCTCCAGGTTCGGCGCCAGGGCGCGCACCGCCTCGGCCAGGGCGGTGCTGGAGATGCCGGGCATCGGGGCCTCGCCGGCGCTGTAGAGGGGGGCGATCAGCACCAGATCGGCCTGGGTCAGGGCGGCGGCGAAACCCTGCAGGAACTGGGCGGTGCGGCTGTAGCGATGGGGTTGGAACACGGCCACCAGGCGCTGGGGCGGCTGGGGCAGGGGGCTGAGGCCGCTGCTCACCATCAGGCGCGCCATGCTCAAGGTGGCGGCCACCTCGCTGGGATGGTGGGCGTAGTCGTCGACCACGATCCGCTGCTGCCAGATGCCGCGGCAGTCGAAGCGGCGACCGGGGGGCTGCAACTGCGAAACCGCCTGCTGCAGGGCGGCGAAGGGCACCCCTTCCAGCCGGCAGGCCGCAATCGCCGCCAGGGCGTTGCTGAGGTTGTGGCGACCGGGCAGGGGCAGGCTGAGGCTGCCGAGCAGGATGCCGTCCTCGTAGTAGTCGGCGAGGGTGCCATCCCCGCGCTCTTCCTGGGCGATGGCGGCGAAATGCACCCCGTCGGCGCTCTCGGTCGACCACCAGCTGTCGGCCTTGAAGTGCTCCCGCAGGATTGGGTCGTCGTGGTTGGCCAGCAGCCGGCGGGAACCGCTGGCGAAGCGCTGCAGGGTGCTGATCAGGGCGTCGAGGTCGGGGTAGTGATCGGTGTGGTCGAGCTCGATGTTGGTGAGCAGACCCAGCTGGGCCTTGAACTTGACCAGGGAGCCGTCCGACTCGTCGGCTTCGGCCACCAGCAGGGGGCCTTCGCCATGGCGGCCAT
>CAIKWV010000290.1 GCA_903831165.1 uncultured cyanobacterium | reverse complement strand
GCGCGCAACGCACCGACACCGCTGATCGGCTTGACCCCCTCCTGCGGCACCAGGGCCCTTAGATAGGTCGCCAGATCCCGGAGCACCCGCGGATCAGCGTTTTCGTTGATGGTGAGCGAGCAACTGGTGTGCAGGCAAACCAGCGTGGCAACACCGGTGTCCAGTCCACTGCGAACGATCTCCTGGTTCAGGCGTGCGGTCAGGTCCGTGAAGCCCTCGCCCGTGGTCTGGAGCGTCAATCGGCTCAGGGACTGGCGCAGCATGGTGGAACAGCCTGGGGGTTCGTGATCGGTCGCACGAGTCTCCGTGATCGGCGTCCCTCAGCGATGGCGGCCAGCTTGTCCCCAGTGGCGGACCTGCTCCGGAGCGCTTGCAGGGATTGAGCGCCAGGATGGCGGCGTTCCTGCGCGCGGCCGTTCCAGATGCCCCAGCTCACGATCCTCTACGACGGCGGCTGTCCCCTCTGTCTGCGGGAAGTGCGCTTTCTGCGGGGCCGCGATCCCCAGGGCGAGCAGCTCAGTTTTGTCGACATTGATGCCAGCGATTACGAGCCGCAGGACCATGGCGGCATCGACTACCGCGCGGCCATGGCCCGCATCCACGGGATCAAGGCTGACGGGCAGGTGCTGCGGGACGTAGAAGTCTTCGCGCGGGCCTATGAACTGGTGGGTCTGGGCTGGCTCTATGCCCCCAGCCGCTGGCCGCTGCTGGCCCCCCTGATCAACGGGATCTACGGCCTCTGGGCCGGGGCGCGACTGCGGCTCACCGGCCGCCCCGACCTGGAGCAGCTCTGCCGCTCCCGGGCTGAGCGCTGCAGCGGCGGCCGCTGTGCGGCTTGAGTTCTCGTCCCCGGCCCGTGAGCCGCGCGAGCCATCACGCCATCAATAAAACTCGAGCACGCGACGCCCCAATCTCACCTCCAGCAGCAACAGGCAGACGGCCCCCATCAACGCCAGCATCGCCATCACGAACAGGGTGGCCACCACGGGGGTGAGGTTGAAGGGAATCAGGGTCCCCAGAAACAGTGCCGCCACCACCGCAGCCACCAGCAGAAACGACAGGGTGGCCAGACCGATCGCCCGCGACGACTGATTCATGCGCCGACGCTGCATCTGGAGTTGTTGGCCCAGACGTTGGCGTTCCAGCGGGTCGGGATGGCTTACCAGTTGCTTGAGCTCGATGACGCGGTCGACAATGCGCCCCATCCGGCTGGTCAGCACCCCCAGCAGACCACTGATCGCCCCCAGCAGAAACACCGGGGTGACCGCCAACTGAATCGCCCGCGCCAGACCCTCCACCGGTGAGTGACCCAATGGGGGCGCCAGTGCTGTCCCCAGCCAGGTCGTGAAGGACAGACCCGGAGCTGGCAGCAGCGAAACAGCTGCCGGCAGCAAAACAGCGGGCAGCAGAGAAACAACTGTGGGCACCAAAAGAGCTGGCCCCACCAGGGTGAGTCCCCCAAAAGCAGCGGGCAGCGCAGAGGCGATCGGCAACAGCACCAGCATTGGGATCGCACCAGTCCCCAGCGCTGTCACCCTAACGAGCCTGGAGCGCGCCCCTGCCGGACGAACCGATGCAGGGGCAACATGGAGACCACCAGATCAGCTCCCGCCATGACGTTGATGCATTGCCGCTACGAGGGAGGCCTGCGCTGCCTGTCCGTGCATGAGAGCTCCGGCAAGCAGCTGATCACCGATGCCCCGCTCGACAACCAGGGCAAGGGAGAGTCCTTTTCGCCCACCGATCTGGTCGCCACGGCCCTGGCCAGCTGCATCCTGACGATCCTGGGGATCGTGGCCGAGCGCCATGGCATCGGCCTGGAGCCCTGCAGCGCCCGGGTGGAAAAGACGATGACCAGCGAAGGGGTGCGCCGCATCGCCCAGCTGGAGGTGTGGATCAGCCTGCCGCCGGGATTGGAGGCGCCTGAGCGCCAGTTGCTGGAGCGGGCTGGCGAGGGCTGCCCGGTCAAACGCAGCCTGGAGGGGGCCGTGCCGATGACCCTGCACTGGGAGTGAGCTGGGGGCGCCAGCTCAGCGCTGGGCCTGGGAGCCTGTTGCGCGCCGCCCCTGCTGACCAACGATGCGCCCAGGGCCGAGGCCAACATCAACATCGCCACAGGGCTGATTGTGCCGGAATCGCGTCTCAAGAGAGGGCTGGCT
>CAIKWV010000289.1 GCA_903831165.1 uncultured cyanobacterium | reverse complement strand
TCTCCCCCGGCAGCGGCTTCGGAGCCGCCGGCGAAGGCTACTTCCGGCTTTCGGCCTTCAACAGCCGGGCGAATGTGCTGGAGGCGATGGGAAGAGTCAAGGAGGCGCTGGACTGAAGGATCTCGGAGGGCACCCATCAACGACAACGGCATGATCATCTACCATGCACGTGAGGCTGGCCTATGCAACAGATTGAGAGCACTGATTGGCCATATGGCCATCAGCCAAGCAAGGTCACAAGAGTTTCGACTGCTTTGGCAACGCGACGAAGGTTGTCCATGCGAGTTCGAAGACATCCTGGACCATCAGAGCGTCAAAACAATCAAGCAAGAAGAAGCAACAGAGCTCCTCAAGAATGCCAACACCGAAATCAAATACTCCAACAAATGCTTTGATAAAATTTACAACGAAGACCAGTCGATCAAGTCAATCCTCAACTGGGAAGAGTTCAGACTGCTAGCGCTGAATAATTTGGCGCAACTGAAACCTAGCCAGAATGTTTCCGCGATCATCGAAGCCTTTTGTCACAACCAAAACGTCGAAGCACTGGAAGGCATTCACATCAGACAAACAGACAACCTTGACGCCTACTCCACCTGGGCCGGCAATAGCGACTTTTCAATCCGAAAAGTATCCCGAGTCGAAGGGTTCATTGACTACATGAAGACCAAAGCCCGAGGAGAACAGAAACCCATATACTTTGTTGCAAGTGACAACCCAGAAATCAAGCAACTTATTCATACAGAACTGGAGGGCTACGCGACAAGCCTGGACATAAAATTCTGGCAGGAAGACCAAAGCAGCAGGTCAACCTCAATGACAAACGCAACAGCCGAGCTGTTCATTTTATCGAAATGCAGAAAGATAACCGGAACATATTACAGCAGCTTCAGCAAAATTGGCGCACTAATCAATCAGGTCGATTATCTAGAAATTCAGGGCACTTCAACAGCTGTCAATGCCCACTATGAGCATCTTCGTGGGCAGCGACAGTCAGTGAATTAGCCCCCAGCAATCACTGGGAGGTGGAACGATCTTCCAACAAGCGGGCCCCGCCCCGAACAGGCGCCTCAGACAGCATTCCGCAGATGCTCCACGGCCGAAGGAACACGGCCCCGAGAGTCAATCACAGGACCTGATTCAACCATTCAACTTGGCCATTCAGGCGATCCAGGCAGGCTCATACGTCAACGGTGTGACGCGATCAGGGCATGCCATCCAGACCTGAACCAACTACGACTTTTCCGTCTCACCCCCATGGGGATTCAACATCAAGACGACAACAATGCCGACGGCTTCCCTTGGGCAGGGCGACATCAGTCCAGGGCTGATTCAGGGGAAGAACCCGACCTGCCGACAGGAGCCACCCCGCATGAGCCGCCTGAGAATCAGCAACGTTCTCCCAAGAGCACTCTCCCTGACGCGATTCACATCAGACGGCCGGGATCAAGAACGGCCTTCAGACGGCCACCTTGAGCCTTGAGCCTCGCGACGCTGCGGATCAACATGGGGATTTCCCCTGACGCCAGAAACCCATCATCAGCCAGGCGAAGGGTGATGCAGATGCACCACCCGTCCTGCCAGATCGAAGCCGGGATGCAGCAAGGTGGCCATTCGACATATCCCCCTGAGCCCATCCCCATCGAGACTGGGCTTGAGTGACAAAATCAGATCAATTCGCCACAACAACCGGATTCCTCGGCCACACGAGCCCATCAATCAGCATGAACGAAATCAGCAACATGATGGATACATCTGCCCTTACCCATCCAAACCAGGACAATCAATCACATGCCCAAGAAGCCAACGCTGGTTGCCGGCCCTTGATCGTTTCGGCGCCACTGAGTCATACCTTTGTGGCAATCGCCGCCCAAGACTCGGCCCAGAAGCGACCTGCCCGAGATCCCTATTCCCGCTTGGCATCTCATCGAACCTTGGCTCAAACATGGGATGCCAGGCCAAAACTTACGCCAACAATCCAGAGATAGCGATTGGCCGAAAGCCTCGCTCCGGATTCCTGCGTCTCGCTTGTCGCCTTTGAGACCCCAGCACAGTCCTTGCTGAGCCGGTTCTGGCTATTATTCAGCATCCAAGCGCACCAGTGGCCTTAAGGTGCGGCCTAAGATTTCAGACTGAAGTTCAGTCCGACCCGTTGTCTCAGCTCCAATGACCAGACCCCACCGAGCCAGCTTCCTGGTCAAAGCGTCGGCCCAGGAGCCCGGCGGCACTGCCGTCATCGAGAAAGAACAGCAACGGGTGCGCAAGCCCTCACCCCGCTACAAGGTTCTGCTCCACAACGATCCCGTCAATTCGATGGAGTACGTGGTCAGCACCCTGCGCCAGGTGGTGCCCTCCCTGAGCGAGCAGGACGCCATTGCGGTGATGCTGGAAGCCCACAACACCGGTGTGGGCCTGGTGATCGTCTGCGACATCGAGCCGGCGGAGTTCTACAGCGAAACCCTGAAGGCCAAGGGCCTCACCAGCACGATCGAGCCGGAGAGCTGAATGGCGCCCGCCGGCGACGCTTCTCCAGGCGCCCGCAAGCCCACCTGGCTGGGAACCGCTCTCTACATACCGCTGCTTTACGGCGCCGGCTGGCTGCTGGTCCAGCCTCTGGCCCTGGTGCCGGGATGGGGTGCCGAGCGGCTCTCCCTGCTGGGCACCGTTGCGGCCTTTGCCCTGTTGCTGTGCAGCCTGCCGCTGCGGCTGAGGCGTGTCTGGGGGGCGGCCCATGCCTGGCGGGCACTTGGACTGGCGCGGCCCTGGCGAACCGCGGCGCGCGCCTTCCTGCGGGGACTGCTGAAAGCCCTGCTGCTGCTGCTGCTGATCGCCCTGGTGCTGCTGGCCAGCGGCCACGGCCACTGGAACGGCAGCCTGGGGAGCCCCGAACTGTTCAATGCCCTGGCCCTGGTCCTGGGGGTGGGGCTGGCGGAGGAACTGCTGTTCCGCGGCTGGCTCTGGGGTGAACTGGCCCTCCTGCTCGGGGGCGATGCCAGGGGCGGGCAGCGCGCCATGGTGCTGCAGGCCTTGCTGTTCAGCCTCGTGCACACCCGCTTCAACCTGGGGCTGCTCGCCAGCCTGGGGCTGCTCGGCGGCCTGTTGATGCTCGGCCTGGCCCTGGCCCTGCAGCGCCGCGCCGATGGCGGGGCATTGCACGGTGCCATCGGCCTGCACGGCGGCCTGGTGGGGGGTTGGTTTCTGCTGCAACACGGCCTGCTGTCGATCTCCGCTGACACCCCGATCTGGCTGCAGGGACCTGGCGGCGCCTTCGCCAACCCGCTGGGTGGCGTCGTCGGCTGGCTGGGCCTGGCGCTGCTGCTGTGGGTGCGTCGGCGCTGGTGGTCGCCCCAGATCCCGAACAGCTCTAAGTGAGGCCTGGCGACGCCGATCGACAGATCCGCGGACTCTCAGAGCGACCGGCACTAGAAGCTCTGCGCCACAGCATCAAGCGGTTCAGCCGGCTGGTCGCGGCTGCCGCGGGAGCCACAGCTCCAGCAGCCCCTCGGCCCGATCGGGCCCGTGCCAGAGCCAGCGGGTCTGCCAGCCCAGGGACGCGGCCCTGGCGACGAACTGCTCGCCCTCGGCCGGATAGTCGCTGCTGGCCATGTGGTCGATCACCAGCTGCCGGCTGGGCTCTACCAGCACGGTCCAGCTGTTCACCCGGGCCCAGTAGCGCTCCAGATACTGCTGCCGGCTCTCCCCGGGCAGCCGGAACAGGTCGCCGATCAACAGACGACCGCCTGGGGCGAGCTGGCGGGGCACCAACTCCAGGTAGCGCCATTTGTCGACATCGGCCAGGTGGTGCAGGCCGAACAGGCAGGTGATCAGATCCCAGGTCCCTGAAGGGCCCTCGGCGCCGCTTTCGGCCCAGAGCAGCAGATCCATCGCCCGCCAATGGCAGGGATAGGGCACCGGTCCCAGCCGCGCCTCCGCCTGCTGCAGCACCCCCGCCGCCGCATCCACCGCCTCCAGCTGCCGCAGTGGCAGTTGCCGCAACAGCGGTGCCAGGGTCGTGAGATCACCGCAGGCCAGATCGGCCATGGCCAGAGCGCTGCTCAGCCCGGCGACCTGCCGCTCCGCCAGCCAGGCCAGCAGCCGCTGCTCCAGGGCCTGACCGAGGGCGTGATGCTGCATCAGGTCATGGGCCACCAGCAGGTGATAGGTCTGCCAGCTGCGCTCGAAGATGCTCAGGCTCTCGCCGCCGGCCACATTGCGGATCGCCATGGCTGGGACCCTCAGCGCACGGCCTGGGCCAGGGCGCGACGGCCCTGAACCGGCGCCTGCAGCGCCTCCTGCAGCGGGGCGCAGCCGTAGTCCCGTTCCAGCAGATCCATCACGGTGCGACCGAAATCGGAGGGATTCTGGCGGAAGGCCTCCAGGCAGATGCGGCCGAAGGTGCTGCCCATCGGTTCGGGGTTCCAGAGCAACTGGCGGGCGGTCCAGGGCATCATGCTCATCGGGTTGTAGCCGGGCCGCAGCGAACCCTGCTCGAAGGCGTATTGCTCAAGGTGGGTGTGGGGCTGCAGGCCGATGAAAAAGATCGCCGGCTCCACCTTGTCAGCGCCGAAGATGCGCTCCAGCTCGCGGTGATAAGCCACGGTCTGGCGGATCGTCTCGGGCCGTTCATCAATCACGTTGAACGAGTAGTTGACCGAGACATGCTCACGGAACCCGGCCCGGGCCAGCAGCCGGCAGCTCTCGAGCACGGTGCGCAGGTTGTAGCCCATGCGCATCTTGCGCACCAGCTCCTGGGAGCCGGAGGTGATGCCGATCTCGAAGTAACTCATGCCGGTGGCCACCATCAGCTCGGCCAGCTCGGCATCAAGATTATCGGCGCGGATGTAGGCCGCCCAGCGGATGTCGGTCATGCCATCCG
>CAIKWV010000288.1 GCA_903831165.1 uncultured cyanobacterium | reverse complement strand
GGGAGTGCCACGACCCCACCCAGGGGAATCGCCAGGGCAACGATCGCGGCAGCCAGTACCGCTCGGCAATTGTCGTCAACGAGCCCGGCTTGCTGCAGTTGGCCGAAGCGAGCAAAATCAGCTACGGCTCCAGCCTGGCTGCCCGCGGCTTCGGCCCGATCACCACCGAAATCGCCCGCGATCAGCCCCTGTTCTACGCCGAGGCCTACCACCAGCAATACCTGGCCAAACCAGGCAGCCGTCCCTACTGTTCCGCCCAGCCCAGCGGCGTCCTTCTGGAGGGCTTCGACGGGGCCGACTTCCGCCTGCCTGCCTCGGTCTGGACCGCCTACGACTGGACGGTCGCCCACTGCGTCCTGCGCGGTGACAATGCCCCGATCCCCCTCGCCTGAGCCCCCCGGAGCCCACCTGATGCCCCCTCCCGGTTCAAGACTGGTCCAGGTGCCGCTGCAGCTGGTTCCCGCCTTAGCGGGGCTGCTGTCCCTCCTCACCGGGCCAGCATCGGCGATGCAGTCGCCCTGGTGGGAGAATTACGACCTCAAGGAGCGCTTCGTCTGCCCGGACCACGGCGCCCTTGTGCTGGAGCGCAACGAATCCCAGGCCTCGCTGATCAGTGGACGCTCCAGTTCGATCCTGTTCCGTGAAGCCAACGACAACGCTGGACTCACGTACCGCAACGGCCCCTTGAAAGTGACCATCCGCGGCGATGAGCTGACCCTCGAACAACTGCCCCAGCGCCTGATCTGCCTGCGCACCGAAGAGGTATGACACCCCTGTCCGATCGCGTCGTGATCATCGCCCTGATCGCCACGGTGGCCCTGGTGTTCGCCCTGGTCTTCTGGACCGTGCGACTGCACCCATCCCCGGATCCGCAGCTTCAATGGCGCGAGGGGCCAACTCGGCTTCAACAAGGCGGTTCCACCATCTGATGGCCAATGATCAGCCCCCCAGCGAGCCCTCCAACACAGCGGCTCCCCAGCCGAAGGGGCCGCTGACGGCCCGCCAGCTCCATCCCCTGCCCAAGGGGCTGGTGGAACTCTATGGATTGCTGGCGGTGCTGTTTGTGTTGGTGCCCGAGTGGATGGCGGGTGGCGCCCTGTTCGGCTTCCGCGATGGCCGCGACGGCTCCGAGCTACCGCCCCCATCAGGGGCCTGGCGTCGCTTGCCGGAGCTGAAACTGGCTTCGATGGGCACCGCTGAGTTGCGTCAGCTGGCACAGCAACAGCGCCTGGCTGGCTACGCCCGGTTGAACCGCGAGCAACTGACGGCCAAGCTGCTGAAACGGCTCAAACGGTTGGCCTGAAGGGGCGAGGTCACTGTGATAAGTTCAGTTCGCCGGGGCGTAGCGCAGCTTGGTAGCGCACCACTTTGGGGTAGTGGGGGTCGCAGGTTCAAATCCTGTCGCTCCGATTCAGTTTCAGCCTTGAATCCCAGTTTGTGAGCCGTTCTCCTCCGAGGGCGGTTTTTTTTGTGAGCGAAAGTCCTGGCAACACCCCACTGAAGCAAGAACTGTGCTGCCAGGGACATGACGTTCCAGTGAACAATATCCTGAGTCGTCAGGTTCTCCAAAGCATGCATCGTGCCTGATCAAACCGAAGGGGGCTGAGTCTATCCAACCTGGCTTGATCTTGCGGCAAGCGCCGCTGCTGCGTTTGTTCCGTTCTCCAGCGTCAGGGCTCAGCTTGGTTGTTGTCCTGCTCAACCAGCCAGGCTTGGGATTGGAGAACTGCCCGGCGGACGAGGCTCCTCGGTGTGAGCGCTGCATGCGCCGATGCCTCTTGGCCCTGGCCCTCATCCTCAAAGACCTGCGACCAGCCGGCGCGAAGCAGAGTTGATCACCGAGCAACGCCAAGCTTCAGCCCAGACGGCAGCTGGAGTCCGCCGCCAAGGTTGGCCCTCTGGCTTGATTCAACTCAGCCGGCCTGGATGACTCCGGAGACCGTGTACAAGATCGATCTGAGGATCACCTTCACCGATCACTTTGCGCGCCGATGCTCAGTTGGGATGTTGATACGGTCTTGACATTCAAGCCTGATCACAGCCATGGCTGGCTGGGCAAATATCAGGCCATCCCAGGGCCTGGCTCGCACCATGGATGTCCGCCGAGCCCAGCGATGACGCCTTGTACAAGCTGCAGCCGCTGCCGCCGGGCCATGAACGGTCGGATCGGTGTCGCGGCTGGCTGCCCTGCCTAGCCTCACCTCATCCCTGCCCCAACGCCCATGCCTTCCGGATCCACCTTCAACAGTCCCGACGAAGACGAGGCCCTGACCGTGCCCGACTCTCCCCAGACGCGTCAGGCCTTGCAGGCTGCGCGCCTGAAGGGCATCGCCCAGGCCGAAGGAATTGTGATGATCGTGCTTGGTCTGCTGGCCCTCAGCTTTCCGGTGATCGCCTCCGCCGGGGTCACGGTGATGGTGGCGGTGGCCTTCGTGGTGGCCGGCCTGATGAGCTGGATCGACACCCTCAGCCGCGCTGGTCGGCTGAAGCGCTGGCATAGCTTTCTGCGCCTTGTGGTGGCCAGCCTGTTCCTGGTGGCTGGGCTGTGGATGCTGGTGCAGTTCAAGGTCGGGCTGGTACCCGCCGCCCTGCAGATCAAATCTCTGGCCGTCGCCGTGGGCCTGGTGTTTCTCGCCGAAGGACTGGTGATGGGCCTGCTCGCTCTGAGCCATCGCCGGGCAAAGGGCTGGGGCTGGGGCCTGCTCAATGGTCTGGTCACCCTGGTGCTGGGCCTGTTGATCCTCACCATGAGTCCGGCTGGTCTGCTGTCCGTTCTGGGCCTGCTGGTCGGGATCAGCTTCCTGTTCAGTGGCTTCGACCTGCTGGGCTTCAGCGCCCGTCTGCATGGGGATCGCTCGGCACCGCTTTAGCCTCTGCCCAGCTCCGCCCAGGCCCATGACCGTTGCCCCCACCGCGATCCGCACCATCCGGGTGGAGCTGAGCGCCAATCCCTACCCGATCACGATTGGACAGGGCAGCCTGGCCAGGCTGGGTGAGCAGATCGCTGCGGTGGGTTTCAAGGCCGGCACCAAGGTGCTGATGGTCACCAACCCGGTGGTGCAGGAGCACTACGGCGCCACGGCCCTGTCCAGCCTGCGGGCCTTGGGTTTCGACGCCAGCACCCTGGTGATCGAGGCTGGGGAAGACCAGAAAAACCAGGCCACCGTGGCCCTGATCCATGACGCCGCCTACGAGCGTCGGCTGGAGCGCGGCTCGTTGATCGTGGCCCTCGGCGGCGGTGTGGTGGGCGACATGGCCGGCTTTGCCGCCGCCACCTGGCTGCGGGGCATCGCCGTGGTGCAGGTTCCCACCACCCTTCTGGCCATGGT
>CAIKWV010000287.1 GCA_903831165.1 uncultured cyanobacterium | reverse complement strand
CGGCGACGGAAGCCTTCGTTGAAACCGGTGCTGGCGCGCTCGCTGGCTTCAGCGGCGCGACTGAGCTTCCAGACATTGCGGCTGACGCGCCGGGCCACCAGACCGCCCCGCTCGATCAGGGCCGCACCGGGGCGGGCACCGAGCAGCAGGCTCACCTCGGCGGTGCTCAGGGGGGCACCGGTCTCAAGGGCCAACTGGGTCAGTTCGAGGCGCTGGCGCAGACCCGTCAGATCGGCCTGCCCCCCATCCTCCGCCTCATTCCAGATCCAGGGCAGATCCTGACCGGCGGAGGCCAGCTTGCGCATCAGCCCCAGGCCGATGAACGCCAGGGCCTGTTCCGGCTGAATCCCCTGCTGGGCGGCCTGGGCCATCCAGTCGGGAAGGACGGCTTGACTGTCTTCAGCCGGGAAGGCCTCGGTGGCGGTGGCAGCGCTGGCGGTTGTACGGCTGGCCGATGTGGTATCGGCGGCGGAACGTCGGGCGGCCATGGCGATCGCGGTGAAGTTGGCCGGACGGTACCGGCTGCGTCAGGCGCCGCAAGGGCCAGGGCCGGCCATCAGACCAGCCATCAGCTGCGGGGCAGCCAGTCGGGCGCACCCCCAACCAGCCCTCCAGGTCATCGTCACCGGGGCGAAAGGTGTCGTCGGGCTGGGCGCACCCCAGGTTGAGGCCCTCCAGCAGCTGATCCAGGCCATCGGCCGGGCGCTGCTGGAGTTGGCGCCGCCGGGCCTGGCGCAACCCGTCGGCCAGGCCCCGGTCGCGATCGGCGCCTGTCTGCCGTTCGATCCGCTCCGCCAAGGCGACCGGCCGGTTCTGGCCGATGCGCTCGAGAATCTCCTCAAGGCGAAGCCGGGTGCTGGGGGTCACGGACCATCGGCGGCGGTGATGGCCTTGATCGCGAGCCCTGATGGCCGCACTGTCGCGAGAGCCACCAGATCGAGGCCGTTGTCAGGGGTTCGGGACCATCTCGCAGGTAAGATCCCCAACATCTTCATGGCGCTCTCGGCCCCTGCGGCCCCAGGCGTTGTGCCCACTCTGCGAGGTGGCGCGACGGCGCCGTGATGGATTCCAGGTTTTCCCGCTCCCTCCCCAGCGACGACCGTGCGATCAGCCGGCGGCGGGGTCTGGCGCGGGTCGGTGGCACCGAAATCACCGGCAGCGCCGGCAGTGGCGATCGCGATCGGGACGGCGCCAGTTGTGTGATCACCACCGACAGCGAAGGCCGGCGCCTGGCCCGCCAGTCGAGCCATGTGCAGTCGATCGAACTGCGCACCTACGTGTTCCTCGATTCGCTGCAGCCCCAGTTGGCGGCCTACATGGGCACGGTCTCCCAGGGATTTCTGCCGATTCCGGGCGATGCCTGTCTGTGGCTGGAGGTTTCCCCGGGCATGGCGGTGCACCGCGTCACCGACATCGCCCTCAAGGCCAGCACCGTGCGCCTCGGCCAGATGGTGGTGGAGCGGGCCTTCGGCTCGATCGCCATGTATCACCGGGATCAGAGCAACGTGCTCCACTCCGGCGATGTGGTGC
This sequence comes from uncultured cyanobacterium, assembly GCA_903831165.1. Classification (GTDB taxonomy): domain Bacteria; phylum Cyanobacteriota; class Cyanobacteriia; order PCC-6307; family Cyanobiaceae; genus Cyanobium. The sequence continues at coordinate 589 of CAIKWV010000287.1, read as the reverse complement.
TCGAGGCGATCGGCAGCAGCATCGAGCGCCGCAGCCGCTGTGAGGTGACCTGGACGGAGATCATCCGGGCCATCACCCCCGACCACGCGGTGTTGATCAACCGCCTGAACCGTCGCGGCTCGATGATTCAGGCGGGCATGAGCATGTTCATTCTCGAAACTGAGCCCGCTGGCTATGTGTTAATCGCCGCCAATGAGGCCGAAAAGGCCTCCAACATCACCGTGGTGGATGTGAAGGCCGTGGGAGCCTTCGGTCGCCTCACCCTGGCGGGCAAGGAGGGGGATGTGGAGGAGGCGGCCACGGCGGCCATGCGGGCGGTGGCCCACATCAACGGCTGAACTCCATCCGGCTTCCGTCCAGTCCGAGCAGTCGGCGCAGGCCGGGAGCCAGGGCTGCGGCGGCCTTGCCGCGACTGCCCAGACGGCTGCGCAGATGCTCGCCCATTTCGGCGTAGCTGGCGCCCGCCTCCCTCACGTAGAAAATCGAGTCGTAGCCAGCGCCATGGCCCCGCGGATCCCGCAGGATTAGGCCACGGCAGACCCCCTGGGCTTCCAGCACGGTGGTGCCGCTGGGATCGGCCAGGGCCATG
>CAIKWV010000286.1 GCA_903831165.1 uncultured cyanobacterium | reverse complement strand
TGGCGCCGTTGCAACGGGAGCTGGCGGGGGTGCGGGAGCTGTTCGTCTCGCCGGATGGGGAGCTCAACCGCCTGCCGTTTGCGGCATTGCCGGTGGCGGCGGCCGATGGCCAGACACTGGGGGATGGGGTGGCGCTGCGGCTGCTCACCACCGGCCGGGATCTGCTGCGGCTGCAGCAACCCGCCAGGGCGGGCGGTCCGGCGGTGTTGATCGCCAACCCGGACTTCAATGCGGCCCGACCTGCCGCTGGCGCCTCCAGCGCCCCAGGGCCTCGCCCCGCCCCGTCCTCTAACCCAGCGGCCGCAGGTCAGCTCCGCGGCGGCCAGCAGTTCTCCCCCGGCGGCCTCACCCCCTGGCCACCCCTGGCGGGCACGGAGCAGGAGGCGCGGCAACTGGCGCCGCTGCTGGGGGGTAGCGCGGTGATCAGCGGCCCGGCCGCCACCGCCTCTGTGGTCCTGGCCCAGAAGGCGCCGCGGATCCTGCACATCGCCACCCACGGTTTCTTCCTGGCTGATCCGCCCCCGACCAGCGGCAGCGCAGATCCTGAGGCAGCCGCACCCTCCACCCCCGCCGGGGAGGACCCGATGCTGCGCAGCGGCCTGGTGTTCGCCGGCGCCAACCGCCCCGCTGCCGATCCCAGCGACGACGGCTATCTGACCGCGGCGGAGGCCACCGCGATGGATCTCGAGGGCACCGAACTGGTGACCCTTTCAGCCTGTGAAACCGGCTTGGGCGGTGTGCGCAGCGGCGAGGGGGTGTACGGGCTGCAGCGTTCGCTGGCGGTGGCGGGGGCCCGCTCCACCCTGCTCAGCCTCTGGAAGGTGGACGACGGCCACACCATCACCTTCATGGAGCACTTTTACAGCCGCCTCAAGGCCGGTGAGGGCCGCGCCGATGCTTTGCGCCACACCCAGAGCGAGTTCCGCAACCACAAAATCTCCACCTACAACGACATCCGGGTGTGGGGCGCCTTTCAGCTCAGCGGCGATTGGCGGGCGCTGCCCGGGTGGTGAGCCGCCCCAAGGCCCACTGAAGGGGTCTCTGCGGCACCGCAGACTGTTTCTGTCCTGTCGTGCCCACCATGGCCGGCCCATCCTTTCGCTCTCGCCACGCCGCGGTCCCCCTGCAGATGGCGACGCTGGCCCTGCTGTTGGCGCCGGCCGCCGGTGCCGCGCCAGCTGCCGGCAGCGGTGCGGAACTGGGCGTGGCCGTGACCGCCGCCACCGGCCAGTTGCGCCAGGCCTGGGCCGCTGATCCCACCACCGCCGCCCTGCCGTTCCCCAGGGTGCGGCTGCTGACGACGGGGGCCTCGGTGGCAGGCACCTGCAACCCCAAGGTGCCGCCCCATCGCCCGGCCGTCACGGCCGGCTACTGCGCCAGCAGCGGTGAGGTGGTGCTGGATCAGGATCTGCTGGCGGATGCCTACGGCAAAGCCCAGCCGTCCCAGGGGCGTTTGTTGGTCTCCTACTGGATCGCCATCGGCCTGGCAGACCGGCTGCTGCCAACGGCGGGGGATGGGGCGACAACCGCTGTATTGCGCACGCTGCAGGCCACCTGTCAGGGAGGCGTGCTGCTTGGTGCCAGTCCTGCCCGCCAAGCCTCCTCCGATGCCACCCCTCTGCTGTTCGCCGCCCGTGCGGCCTATGGCGATCGCTATCGCGAGGTGGTGGGCACGGCCAGCCAGCGGGGCTATGCGCTCCTCACCGGCTTGGGGGCCACGGCCACCCCCTCCTGCGACTCAGGCGATATGGCGGCCCTGGTCAGGGGCGCGGTGCCGGATCCGGCCCTGCTGGCCAAGATCGAGCAGCTGCCGCCGCCGGCGCGGGCACATAGCAGCCTGATCGGCGCCCTGAACAGCCAATGCAGGCCCCTGCCCAAGCGGCACTGCCCCCGCACGGTCGCCACCAATTGATCGATGGCGATCGATCGAGAGCACAACCCCATGCCTGATCACAAGGAGAGCAAGGCAAGGATGCCAGGCATCGCTTCTGGGAGGTCTTGGTGGCGACCGCCCGCCTGGAGCCGCTCACCCCTGATGCACGAATGGATTCGCTCCGGAGGCATCCTGATCGCCGCAGCCTGGGGGGTTTACACCTTTGTCTGGAAGGACATCCTGGTGCCCTCTTGGCAGCCAGCCAACCTCAATCTGGAAGCCTCCCTCAAGGCGGTGCCGGATCGCCCTGCCACGGCGGACGGACTGGAGATGATCCTGGAGGTCAAGGCCACCAACGACAGCAGCCGCCGTGTGTACCCACTGGCGAACATCTGGTATGTGAGTGGGATCAAAAGAGAACCACGGCCCGGATCGATGGTGCACAGCGATCGCCTATTCCGGCAGGAATCCAATCAGGCACTGAGAGAGGTGGGCTTGCAGCAAGCCGA
>CAIKWV010000285.1 GCA_903831165.1 uncultured cyanobacterium | reverse complement strand
GTCTTCCCCCGCGGCGACTCGGATCGCCCGGCCGTGACCGTCGTCGACCCCGTCGTCTTTCCCGACCTGGGCCTGTGGCACCCGATGGCCAGCGGCATGTTCGAGGACATCCGCGAATACCTGAACTGGACGGCCAGCCGCAGTGATCTCTCAGGCAAAGCGCGCAAAGGTCCGGTGATCGGCCTGGTGCTGCAGCGCAGCCACATCGTCACCGGCGATGAGGCCCACTATGTGGCGATCATCCAGGAGCTGGAATACAGGGGCGCCACCGTGATTCCGGTGTTCTGCGGCGGCCTCGACTTCAGCAAGCCCGTCAGCGCTTACTTCTACGACCCACTCAACCCGGAGCAGCCGCTGGTGGACGGGGTGGTGAGCCTGACCGGCTTCGCCCTGGTGGGCGGCCCGGCCCGCCAGGACCATCCCAAGGCGATCGAAACGCTCAAAAAGCTCAATCGCCCCTACATGGTGGCGTTGCCCCTGGTGTTCCAGACCACCCAGGAATGGGAGGAGAGTGATCTGGGGCTGCATCCGGTGCAGGTGGCGCTGCAGATCGCCATCCCCGAACTCGATGGGGCGATCGAGCCGATCGTGCTTTCAGGCCGTGACGACGCCACCGGCAAGGCCCACACCCTGCAGGACCGGGTCGAGGCGATCGCCGAGCGTGCAATCCGCTGGGCCTCGCTGCGGATCAAGCCCCGGACCGAGAAGAAGCTGGCGATCACGGTGTTCAGCTTCCCCCCCGACAAGGGCAATGTCGGCACAGCGGCTTACCTGGATGTGTTCGGCTCGATTTATCGGGTGCTGGAGGAGATGAGAAGCAAGGGTTATACCATCGCCGACATGCCCCGCAGCCCCAAGGCGCTGATGGAGGCCGTGCTCAGCGATCCGGAAGCCCTGGCCGGCTCGCCGGAACTGGCGATCGCCCATCGCATGAGCGTCGAGGAGTATGAGCGACTCACCCCCTACTCCGAGCGGCTGGAGGAGAACTGGGGCAAGCCCCCGGGCAATCTCAACAGCGATGGCACCAACCTGCTGATCTACGGCCGCCACTTCGGCAATGTGTTTGTCGGCGTGCAGCCCACCTTCGGCTACGAAGGCGATCCGATGCGGCTGCTCTATTCCCGCAGCGCCAGCCCCCACCACGGTTTCGCCGCCTACTACACCTACCTCGAGAAGGTCTGGGGCGCCGATGCGGTGCTGCATTTCGGCACCCATGGCTCGCTGGAGTTCATGCCCGGTAAGCAGATGGGCATGAGCGAAACCTGCTACCCAGATTCGCTGATCGGGGCGCTGCCGAATCTCTATTACTACGCCGCCAACAATCCCTCCGAGGCCACGATCGCCAAGCGGCGCGGTTATGCCTCCACGATCAGCTACCTGACTCCGCCGGCCGAAAATGCCGGTCTCTACAAAGGCCTCAAAGAGCTGGGCGAATTGGTGGGCAGCTACCAGCAGCTGCGCGAGAGCTCCCGCGGTGTTCAGATCGTCAATGCCATCGTCGAGACGGCCCGCCAGTGCAACCTCGACAAGGACGTGACCCTGCCGGAGGTGGATGGCTCCGAGCTGGATCTGGACGGCCGCGATGGCGTGGTGGGGGCTGTGTACCGCCAGCTGATGGAGATCGAAAGCCGGCTGCTGCCCTGCGGCCTGCACACAATCGGCAAGCCCCCCACCGCCGAGGAGGCGATCGCCACCCTGGTGAGCATCGCCGCGCTCGAGCGCGAAGAGGAGGGGCTGCGCTCGCTGCCGGGCCTGCTGGCCGAAAGCCGGGGCCGCACGATCGCAGAGGTCTACAAGGGCAACGACGCCGGGGTGCTGGCGGATGTGGAGTTCAACCAACTGATCACCGAAACCTGCCGGACGGCGGTCGGCGCCATGGTGCGCGAGGTCACCGGCAGCGATGGCCGCGTCAGCCTGCGCCGCAACTTTGGTTGGTTCTTTGAGCTGCTGGAGCGCTTCGGCTTCAAGTTCCCCTCCCCCTGGCTGTCGGCCTGCCGCGGCGCCGGTTTCGCCGAGCTGGACCAGCAGGAGCTGGACAAGACCTTCGCCTACCTGCGCTTCTGCCTCGAGCAGATCTGCGCCGACATGGAGATGGAGAGCCTGCTGCGGGCCCTCGATGGCGAATATGTGCTGCCCGGCCCCGGCGGCGATCCGATCCGCAACCCCGGGGTATTGCCCAGCGGCAAAAACATCCATGCCCTCGATCCCCAATCGATTCCCACCCGCGCCGCCATCGCCGCTGCAAAGGTGGTAGTAGATCGCTTGATCGAACGTCAGAAGGCCGAACAGGGCACCTGGCCCGAAACAATTGCCTGCGTGCTCTGGGGCACAGACAACATCAAAACCTACGGCGAATCCCTGGCCCAGATCCTCTGGTTTATCGGGGTAAAGCCAGTTTCTGATTCCCTCGGCAGGGTTAACAAACTTGAGCTAATACCCCTGGAGGAGTTGGGCAGGCCCCGCATTGATGTGGTGGTTAATTGTTCCGGGGTATTCCGTGACCTGTTCATCAACCAAATGGCCCTAATCGACCAAGGGGTCAAGCTGGCCGCCGAAGCTGATGAGCCCCTGGAGATGAATTTTGTGCGTCAGCACGCCCAAACCCAGGCCGCCGACCAGGGCATATCCCTACGGGATGCCGCCACCCGGGTTTTCTCCAATGCCAGTGGTAGCTACAGCTCCAACGTAAACCTGGCGGTGGAGAACAGCAGCTGGGAACAGGAAGAGGAATTACAGGAGATGTATTTGAACCGCAAAACATTTGCCTTCAATGCCGACAACCCTGGCGAGATGAATCAAAACCGCGAGGTATTTGAGTCGGCGATGAAAACCGCTGATGTAACCTTCCAAAACCTAGATTCGGCCGAAATTTCTCTCACTGATGTGAGTCATTATTTCGATTCAGATCCCACCAAATTGATTGCTGGCCTGCGGGACGATGGGAAAGCCCCCGCCAGTTACATCGCAGACACCACCACCGCCAACGCCCAGGTGCGCTCCCTCGGCGAAACAATTCGGCTGGACTCCCGCACCAAACTACTAAATCCCAAGTGGTACGAAGGGATGCTCAACTCCGGCTACGAGGGGGTGCGGGAGGTGGCCAAGCGGCTCAACTTCACCCTGGGTTGGAGCGCCACCAGTGGTGCCGTCGACAACTTCGTCTACGAGGAGGCCAACGACACCTTCATCAACGACCCCGAGATGCGCAAGCGCCTGATGGATCTCAACCCCCACAGCTTCCGCCGCATCGTGGGCACCCTGCTGGAGGTGAATGGTCGCGGTTACTGGGAGACCAGCGAAGAGAACATCGCCCAGCTGCAGGAGATCTACCAGGAGATCGAAGATCGCATCGAAGGGGTGAGCCCTTGATCATTTCCAGAT
>CAIKWV010000284.1 GCA_903831165.1 uncultured cyanobacterium | reverse complement strand
TGGCGGTGGCCTGCGGCGCCAACATGAATTTCGACCGGCTGCTGTTCGTGGCCGAGCGGGCTGAACTGGGGGAACAGCGTGAAGCCCTGCTGGCGGTCGAGATTCCGGAGCAACCGGGCAGCCTGCGGCGCTTCTGCGATGTCCTCGGCCAGCGCAGCCTGACCGAGTTCAGCTACCGGCTCGCCGATCCGAAGCTGGCCCATATCTTCGTCGGCGTGCAGGTCAGCGGGCCCGCCGATACGGCCCGACTGGTGGCCGATCTGGAAGCCCAGGGCTTTCCCTGCCTCGACCTCTCGGCCAACGAGTTGGCCAAGTTGCATCTGTGCCACATGGTGGGCGGGCGCCTGCCCGCCAGCGCCGGCAGCGCCAGGGATCAGGGGGAGGAGCTGCTGTATCGCTTCGAGTTTCCGGAGCGGCCGGGAGCGCTGATGGCCTTCGTCAGCTCGCTCCATCCCAGCTGGAACATCAGCATTTTTCACTACCGGAACCATGGCGCCGACGTGGGCCGGATCGTGGTGGGCGTTCAGGTGCCGCCGCTGGAGCTGGCCGACTGGCAGTCCTTTCTCGATGCGCTGCCGTACCAGCACTGGCAGGAAACCCACAACCCCGCCTACCGGTTGTTCCTGGGCGAACAACGCCTCCCCCTGCCGGCCCTGGCCGCACTGGTGAGCCCCTGAAGCTCGCGATACCGTGCCACGAGCGCGTGCAGGAGCCCCGGCCATCGCCAGCACCCCCGATCCCGGCAACACCTCGGCACCGAGCGGAATCCAGGGACCGGCATCCGTCGGCGAAGACCTGGCAGGTTCTGGGATCCCGGCCGCCCAGCCGCCAGCCTCAATCCTGGAAACCCGCCCGTCACCGGCGTTGCACCAGGCCCTAGAAGCGCCGGCCCTGACCATTGCGGCAGAGCCCGAATTCCCCCTGGGCGAAGGGCCGGAACCGGAGGCGCTGAGCGCAGTCCAGCGGCCGGCCGATGAGCTGGAGGGCCAGGAGACACGGTCCTCAATTTCCAGCTTGCGGCGGGAGCAGGCCGACGAGAGCGATGGGCCGGCCAACCCGGACAGCCCTGAGGCTCCAGAGACCAAACTGACAGCTGCGGTGATCGCCGACCGACGCCCCACAGCGTCCGAAACGGCTGCCCTGCGGGCCTCGAGCGCCGCCCTGAGCAACCTGTCGCTGCCGGCGCGACTGGAGGCGATTCTCTATCTCAAGGGGCGGCCCCTGGGCCTGGCGGAGCTGGCCGAAATCGCCGGTATCGACCGTGACCAGGCCGAAATGGCGTTGATCACCCTGATGACCGACTACGCCCATCGCGACACGGCCCTGGAAATCCGCCAGGAGGGCCAGCGCTACAGCCTGCAGTTGCGCGACAGCCTCGGTGATCTGGTCCAGAACCTGCTGCCGGTGGACCTCTCGACCGCCGCCCTGCGCACCCTGGCCACGATTGCCCTCAAGAAACGCATCCTGCAGTCGGAGCTGGTGGAGCTGCGCGGCTCCGGTGCCTACGACCACATCAAGGAATTGCTGGCCCAGGAGTTCATCGAACGCCGGCGTCAGAGCGAAGGCCGCTCCTACTGGCTGAGTCTGAGCGAGAAATTTCACCGCACCTTCGCGGTCAGCGCCGACGATCTGGGCCAGCGACGCCGTCAGGCCGCCTGAACCAGCCGGTTCGGAAGCGGTCGGACTGCATAGAGTCAGCACGTGCCTAACGGCTTCCCGTGCCCCGGGAGCCCATCACCTGCAGCCCTCGCATGACCGTTCTGATCTTTCTGCTCCAGGTGCTTGCCCAGACCCTGAGCATCTACCTGCTGGTGCTCCTGGTGCGGGTGCTGCTCAGCTGGTTCCCCAATCTGGACTGGAGCAATCCGCTG
>CAIKWV010000283.1 GCA_903831165.1 uncultured cyanobacterium | reverse complement strand
TTCCATTCCTGGCGGCGGGATCAGGTCAAGGCGGTGCAATGGAGCGGCATCGTCTCCCAAGGCTGAAACCTCCTGCCAGGCCTGGTTGCCGTTGACTGCGGGGCGCGAAGGCCCCAGGTGAAGGTCGGTTCGCCATAGCGGATGCCAGCCCAGATGGAGAGCATGGGAATGGTCCCTGCCGGCACAAATGCTGGCGCGCGACTCTGCTGCGGCTTGCAAAGGGTGCGACGGGATGGGATGATGCGTAAGTTGCATAAATGAGCACATGCTTACCGGAGCCGACCTTCTCGCCAAGGTCAAAGAGCTGGGCGATGTCAGCAAGTCCGATCTCGTCAGGGCCTGCGGCTATGTCTCCGCCAAGCGCGATGGGACCGAACGGTTGAACTTCACAGCCTTCTATGAGGCCCTGCTCAATGCCAAGGGCGTGGACTTCGGCGCGGCCCCCAAGGCCGGAAAAGCCGGGCGCAAGCTGAGTTTCAACACTAAAGTTCAGTTCAACGGCAACCTGATGGTCGGCAAGGCTTACACCGCCATGCTCGACCTCAAGCCCGGCGACGAGTTCGAGATCAAGCTGGGTCGCAAGCAGATCCGTCTGGTGCCCCTGGGTGCTGAAGACGAAGAAGGTTGACCGCGATCGCCTCCGCCAGTCGGATACCATCGACAGCCGCCGAGAGAATTCCGCCGGCATAGCCTGCACCTTCACCCCCTGGGAACAGTCCGGGGGTGTTGGTGCTTTCTTTTGTGGTTCCATCGCGGTTCAGCCGCAGTGGTGAGGAGGTGCGGGTTTCGACGCCGGTGATCAGAATTCCGTCTCCGCTATAGCCGGGGATGCGCCGCTCAAAGGCGGGAAGGGCCTGTCTGAGGGCGTCGATCACAAAATCCGGCAGGCACTCATCCAGCTGGCCGAAGCGAATTCCCGGTTGATACGAGGCCGTGATGCCCTCTCTGACGCCTTCACTGCCGCGGCCGGCCAGGAAGTCGCCAACCCACTGGGCCGGGGCGCGGTAATCGCCGCCGCCGGCCTCGAAGGCCCGCCGTTCCCAGTGGCGCTGAAAGGCCACTCCCGCCAACGGATCGCCGGGGAAACGGCCCCACGGCTCCAGATCCTCCAGGGTGACGTTGACCACCAGGGCGCTGTTGGCATTGCGCTCATTGCGGGAGTGCTGGCTCATGCCGTTGGTGACGACGCAGCCCGGCTCTGAGGTGGCCCCCACCACCAGCCCCCCCGGGCACATGCAGAAGCTGTAGACGTCCCGGCCGCCGGGGATGTGGTGCACGAGTTTGTATTCCGCCGCCCCCAGGCGCGGATGGCCGGCTGCCGCTCCCCAGCGGGCCCGGTCGATCAGCTGTTGGGGATGCTCGATCCGCACGCCGATTGCAAACGGTTTCGGTTCCATCGCCACCCCTTGCCCATGTAGCGCCGCGAAGCTGTCGCGGGCGCTGTGGCCCGGAGCGAAGGCCACGTGGTCGCTGGCGATGATCTCGCCGCTGATCAGCCTGACTCCGCGCACCTGACGCGATGGTCCCGGCTCCAGCACCAGCTCCTGCACCCGGCTGCCAAAGCGCACCTCGCCGCCCAGGGCTTCGATGCCCGCCCGCAGACCTCGCACCACCGTGGCCAGCTTGAAGGTGCCGATGTGGGGCCGGTGCAGGGTGAGGATTTCGGCGTTGGCCCCGGCGGCCACCAGCTCTTCGAGCACCTTGCGCACCAGGCGCGGATCCTCGCTGACCTGGCTGTAGAGCTTGCCGTCCGAAAAGGTGCCGGCCCCGCCTTCGCCGAACTGGGCGTTGGATTCCGGGTCGAAGGGCTGGTTGCCCCGCCAGAAGCCGAAGGTGTCGGCGCTGCGCTGCTTCACCGGTTTGCCCCGCTCCAGCAGCAGGGGGCGCAGACCCATCTGGGCCAGCAGCAGGGCGGCGAAATAGCCGCAGGGGCCGGCCCCCACCACCACCGGTCGCTTGAGCTGCTCATCGGCGAGGATCGATCCAGGCTCCCCAGCTCGGGCGACGACCTGATACCGGGTGTCCGGAGCCGGTCGCAGGTGGGGGTCGCCGGCAAAGCGTTTCAGCAGGCGCCGCTGTTCGGCGGCGCTGAGGGCCAGCTCCAGGTCGAGGCTGTAAACGAGGGCAATCGCCCCATGGCGACGGGCATCGACGCTGCACTTCACCAGCTGATGGCCACGCAACGCCTGGGGCGGCAGCAACAGTCGGCGGCAGATGGCGGCACTCAGCTCGGCGTCGCTGTGGTCCAGAGGCAGCTTCAGCTCACTCAGTCGCAGCAAGGGTTCACTCCGCAGAACGGGACACAGGTCCCCTGAGCGGCCTGCCCAGGGGGCGGTCGTTCAGGGGCAGATCGCCCAGTCGCAGCCGGCCGATCACAGCGATGGCAAGGCACGGTCAGCAGCAAGGCCCAGACTGCCTCGCAGCAGGGAGGGCAACAGGCTCAACACGATGGCGACGCGGGGCAGACGCTGTTGATACGGCTGGCTTAAGCATCGGTCATGGCTCCCGCCCTTGGCCAGGCATGGCCAGCCGGATCCTGAGGCCCCCGATGCGGTGGGCTGGAGCCGTGTGGCGAATCTGCTGGATATGCCTGCCAGCGGCGGCGGCAGCCGGCAGGAGGTGCCATGGTGGAATCACTCTTCCTCGCGCCAACCGAACCGCGCTCCGCCAATGGGCCTTGCCCACTGCCCCCTATGCGTCGGACTGGCGATTTTTTCGGTGCTGCGCTGCGGTGCCTTTGGTGTGCTGCTGTGGCAGTTGATCCGGCCGCAGCCGGGCGCTGCCGGCGGCCCAGCTCGGCAATCCCTGCGCTTGCGCCCGGCGCTCTGAACCATCCCAGCGCAACAGCGACCGCTTGAGGAGCCCGGCACCCAGCTCCCAATCCGGTTCACCCGCCCAATTGCCGCTCCAGGTCCGCCACCAGCAGGCGGGTGCGCACGACCGCATCGGGGTTGAGGCTGATCGAATCGATGCCCTGCTCCACCAGAAAGCGGGCGAACTCCGGATAGTCGCTCGGGGCCTGGCCGCAGATGCCGATCTTGCGGCCGCAGCGCTTGGCGCTCTGGATCGCCAGCTGGACCATCGCCTTGATCGTGGCATGGCGCTCGTCAAACAGCTCGGCCACCAGGGCTGAGTCGCGATCGAGGCCCAGGGTCAGCTGGGTGAGGTCGTTGGAGCCGATCGAGAAGCCATCGAAGCGCTCGGCGAAGGCCTCGGCGCCGATCACGTTGCTGGGCAGCTCGCACATCACATACACCTCCAGCCCGTTCTGGCCGCGCACCAGGCCGGCCTTCGCCATCTCCGCCAGCACCCGGTCGCCCTCCTCGGGCGTGCGGCAGAAGGGCACCATCGGGATCGCATTGACCAGCCCCATCGTCTCGCGCACCCGCCGCAGCGCCTGGCATTCGAGCGCAAAGGCCTGGCGGAACCCTTCGGCGTAATAGCGCGAGGCCCCGCGCCAGCCGATCATCGGGTTTTCTTCGGCCGGCTCAAAGGCGGCGCCACCGAGCAGGCGGGCATATTCGTTGCTCTTGAAGTCCGAGAAGCGCAGAATCACTGGCCTGGGGAAGAACGCCGCCGCGATCCGCCCCATGCCCTGGCTGAGCAGATCGACGTAGTAGTCGGCTGGCTGGTCGTAATGGCGGCTGAGTTCGGCGATGGCGGCCCGCTCCGCCGCATCGGCCACCTTCTCGGGCTGGAGCAGGGCCATCGGATGGACGCGGATGTGGTTGGCGATGATGAACTCCAACCGGGCCAGCCCGACGCCGTCGCAGGGGATCGCCGCTAGGTTGAAGGCCTCCTCCGGATTGCCCACATTCATCAGGATCCGGGTGCGCGTGGTCGGCAGATCGTCGAGGCGCTGCTCCTCCACCCGGAAGGGAAGGGCACCGCGGTAGACGTGACCCACATCGCCTTCGCAGCAACTGATCGTGATCGTGTCGCCGTCCTGGATGCGGCGGCTGCCATCGCCGGTGCCGACGATCGCCGTGATCCCCATCTCGCGGGCAATGATCGCCGCATGGCAGGTGCGCCCCCCCTGGTCGGTGACGACGCCACTGGCTTTCTTGAGAATCGGCTCCCAGTCCGGATCGGTGCGCACCGTCACCAGCAGGTCGCCCTCCTCGAAGCGCTGGATCTGGGTGGGATCGTCGATCACCCGCGCCCGTCCCTGGCTGATCGAGGCGCCGATCGCCCGGCCGCTGCTGATCAGCTGGGCCTGGTGGGGCTCCAGATGCCAGCTGCGCAGCACGGCCCCGGACTGGCGGGACTGGACCGTCTCCGGTCGCGCCTGGAGGATGAACAGCTCACCGCTTTCGCCATCCTTGGCCCATTCGATGTCCATCGGCGTCGGCGTGCCCCGATGCTCGCTGTAGTGGCGCTCGATGCGGCAGGCCCAGCGGGCCAGGGTGAGCACGTCGTCGTCGCTGAGGGCAAAGCGCTGCCGCTCGGCTTCGGGCACCTCCAGGTTGCGCACCGGCCGGGGATCATCC
>CAIKWV010000282.1 GCA_903831165.1 uncultured cyanobacterium | reverse complement strand
GACCTTCGGTGGTGGCGGGCACGGCAGCATCGACAACATCAGCCGGGCTGCTGGTCGCGTTCACGGCGCCCTCGGGTGCTGTCATGGTCTCGTTGCCCAAGGTATGGAAGCAAACAAGTAACTTACCAGTCCAACCCGCCGCCGTTCCCCTGGCCGCCCGCGCCGTCCTGCTGTTCGACATCGATGGCGTCATCCGCGACGTGGCCGCCAGCTACCGGCGGGCGATCGTCGAAACCGTGCACCAGTTCAGCGGCTGGCGGCCCGAACCGGCTCTGATCGACGCACTTAAGAGCGAGGGTTGCTGGAACAACGACTGGGAGGCCTCCTTGGAGCTGCTGCGTCGTCACCGGTTGGCTGGCGGCCTGCCCCAGGGGGAGCAGTTCGCGCGTGATCCCTTCGCCGGCAACAGCTCGACTGGCGAGGCGAGCGCCTGGGGCAGCACCGGCGCCAGCCCCGGCCAGCCCGACAGCGGCACCCGTGACTTGGCGAATCTGCCGAGCTTCGACACCGTGGTATCCGCCTTCGGCGAGCACTATTTCGGTGGCGATCCCGAGGGCGATCCGGCCCTGTGGCGGGGTTTCATCGGCCAGGAGCCGCTGCTGGTGGGGCCGCAGTTCTTCACCGATCTGACTGCGGCCGGCATCCTCTGGGGCTTCGTCAGTGGCGCCGAGCCCCCCTCGGTGCGCTACGTGCTGCAGCGGCGCCTCGGCTTGGAGAATCCCCCCTTCATCGCCATGGGCGACGCCCCCGACAAACCCGATCCCACCGGTCTGCTGCTGCTGGCTTCTGAGCTGCTGGCCGCCCGTGGCACCAACCTGGGGCCCGACGCCCCACCGGTGGTCTATCTGGGCGATACCGTCGCCGATGTGCAGACCGTGTTGCAGGCCCGCCAACGGGTGCCGGAACAGCGCTTCCTCAGCCTGGCGGTCTCGCCCCCTCACCTGCACGGACCCCAGCAGCAGCCGCGCCGCCATCGCTATGAGCAGCAGCTGCTGGCCGCCGGTGCCGATCGCATCCTCAGCAGCAGTGACCAGGCCGGCCAAGTGCTGGAGGGCCTGTTGCGCTGATCCCGCTCAGCGCTCCATCGCCACCGGCGCCTTGAGGGCGGAGGCCGTCAGGTTCTCGTGTCCGTGCTCGCTGACGGCCACGTCGTCCTCGATGCGGATGCCGATGCCCTTCCAGCGCGCCTCGATCTCGGGCTGGCCCTCCGGCACCGCCAGCCGGTCACTCACGTAGAGGCCCGGCTCGACGGTCAGCACCATGCCCGGCTCCAGCTCCACGTGGTGTTCCCCCAGCCGATAGGCGCCGACATCGTGCACATCGAGGCCCAGCCAGTGGCCGGTGCGGTGCATGTACAGATGGCGGAAGGCGCCCTGTTCGATCACCCCGTCCACCGAACCCACGAGCAGCCCCAGCTCCAGCAGCCCCTCCACCAGCACCCGCACGGCCGTGTCGTGGACCGCTTCCGCGGTCTGGCCCGGGGCCACGGCGGCCACGGCCGCCTCCTGGGCCGCCAGCACCAGCTCATAGAGGGCCCGCTGTTCGCCGCTGAAGCGGCCGTTGATCGGAAAGGTGCGGGTGATGTCGCCGTTGTAGTAGTCCCCCACGGAACAGCCGGCGTCGATCAGCAGCAGATCGCCATCGCGCAGCGGCGCGTTGTTGGCGGTGTAGTGCAGCACGCAGGCGTTGTCGCCACCGGCGACGATCGAGCCGTAGGCGGGTCCGCGGGCCCCCTGCTCCAGGAAGTGCTGCTCGATCACCGCCTGGATCTGGCGCTCATTGAGCCCGGGACGCACCACCTGCCGCGCCAGCTCATGGGCCTCGGCCGAGATGCGAGTGGCTTCGCGCATCCGTTCCAGCTCCTCGGGGCTCTTGCGCAATCGCAGTTCATGCAGCATCGGGCAAGGGGCCACCAGACCCAGGGCGGCATGGCCGCTGCGGGGCGCCCGATCGAGCTGGCGAGCCCAGGCCTTGAGCACCAGCGGTTCCACCTCCGGATGGCGCCCGATCCGGAAGGCGATGCCCTCGGCCCCCTCCAGATAGCCACCGAGCCGCTCGGCCAGTTCGCTGCGGGGATGGGCCAGATCGGCGCCGAAGTGGGCGACGGCCCCCTCGCAGCCCCAGCGGAAGCCGTTCCAGACCTCGGCGCCAGGATCTTTGGGCTCGACGAACAGCACAAACGGGTTGTCGACGCGGTGCGGCAGAAACAGGGCCACGGCACCGGGTTCATCGAAGCCGGTGAGGTACCAGAAATCGCTGTTCTGCCGGAAGGCATGCTCCACATCGGCGTGATGGGTCACCAGCGGTGCCGCTGGAATCACTGCCGCCACTCCACCGAGCTGGCGCAGGAAACGGCCGCGCCGTTCCGCCAGCAGCAGCGGATCGATCAGGAGCTCCGGCATGGTTGAGACGGTGCGCGTACAGCGAGAAGATGGCACAGCCGCTTGAATGCGGTG
>CAIKWV010000281.1 GCA_903831165.1 uncultured cyanobacterium | reverse complement strand
GTGTCTCATGGAAGTGGCTTTGCCTGTCCTGACGGCCAGAAAACACGTTTCGTTGTCTTCAAAGAAATAATGCGTTTTGGCTCAGAAGATGGGCTCGAGCAAGTCCTGGAGCGGGAGCCCCTCGGCGATCTGATCGGCGATCTGCTGGTCAATGAAAATCAGCAGGATGCCTATGTCCAGGCCGTGTTGCCTTACGAGGCAGCTCACTGGCGCGTGATCGTCTGGGCTGACGGCGAGCTGCCTGCCGATCCGGAGGAGGAGCTGCGGAGCATTGATCCCGATCTCAATCTTCCCTTCACCCTGGAGGAGGCCTATCTCGATTTTCAGGTTCTGCCCGGCTCGCCCCCCCAGTCGCTGATGGTGGCGGCGTACCGCAAGTTGGTGGATGGCTGGATCGAGGTCTTCTCGCTGGCGGGGGCCAAGCTCGACCGGCTGGCTCCGGCCCAGAGCTGCCTGCTGGCGGCCCTCGCCGACGAGTTGGCGGAAGCTCCGCCGGAGCGACTGCTGGTGCTACTGGTGCCCGATGAACTGGAGTGCAAGCTCTGGCTGTTTCACAACGGCCTGCCGGTGTTTGAGCGCTGCTTGCCGATCGGTGGGGCTGAGCTGGCGGAAGAGCTCAAGCGCTGCCTGGTTTTTTACCATCGCCAGCAACCTGAACTGCGCAGCGTGCGACTGCTGATCACCGCCGAAATCCTGGGCCAGGATCTGGTGGAGGAGATGCTGGGGGTGCGGGCGCAACAGCTCGATTGGCAGCCCTACGGATCCCTGCTGCTGCAGGGTCTCGCGGCCCAGCGGGGGGCATTTTGATGCGAACCCCCCTGAGCCTGCCCTCGTTCAAAGGCTTTTCATTCCCCGGCAGGGGTGGTCCCCCTCCCGCCGGCCCTGGCAGCCCGGAGGCGGCGGCGGGCAGCGCCCCGGCGGGACTGGATCTGTTGCGGGAACGGCGCCGGGCGATCGGCCAGCAGCCGATCACCGTGGCCCTGGCGGATCGCCGCCGTCTGCTCACCCAGGGCACCGTGCTCGGGACCATCGTCTTCGGTGTGGTGCTGGGCGTGATCGGGTTGGTCTTTCTGCGCCATCAGATGGTCAAGGCCCAGATGGGCCAGCTCACCCAGGTGGAAGCTCAGGCGGCCCAGCTGCGTCAGCAGATGGGCACCCGCAAGGCCCGTCTCCAGCAGATCGCCGTCATCAACCGGCAACTGGTGACGGCCCTCACCAGCGTGCGCAGCAGTTCGGCCCTGATGAGCGAGCTGCAGATCCGCATGCCGGCGGGAATCCAGCTGCAGAGTGCCGATGCCAGCGGCTCAGCCCTGGTGCTGCGGGGCCAGACCTTCGATCCCGAGGCCTTTGAGCGCATCAATGCCCTGCAGCTCGAGCTGCAGAAGTCGCCCCTGCTCGATCCCACCGGCATCGTCCTGACCAAGGTGGAGCGCAGGCCACCGGATGCCAACCTGCCGGCGGGAGTCAGGCCGTCCGTGGCCTTCGAGGTTTCCGCCGGCTTCGCCCAGATCAGCGCCAGCCAGCAACTGCAGATCCTGCGCCAGCTCGGATCCGGTGGTCTGGCCCGGCGCCTGGAGCTGCTTCAGCGGGAGGGACTGCTGCCATGACCAATCTTCAGGACAATTCCACCCGGCTCTCCCCCCAGAAACTGCGGTTGTTGTGGTTCGGCCTGCCGGCTGGGGCCATTTCCCTGCTGGCGCTGCTGCTGGTGGCCGCTGTCCTGGCACCGATGTGGGCGGCCTTGCAGGCCGACAGCAAGCGCCTGCGGGAACTCCAGGATCTTCAGGATCAGGTGGTGCTGATGCGCCAGCAGATCGCCATGGCGGACCAGCAGGAGGAGCGTGCCCTGGCCCAGAAGGACAAGCTTGTCAACCTGATCGCCGGCAGCGGTGACGTGTCCACCTTCCTGGCCATGCTGGATCGGGAGTCCAAGGCCTTTGGCGTGCAGCTGGATCTGTTTCAGCCCCAGGCACCCTCCGCTCCTCCGGCCGCGGCTGCGGCCCCGGCACCGCCGGCTCCAGGCACGCCGCCCGCCGCCGGCGGTGCCCAGCCCGACCCCCTGGAAGCGGAAGGGCTGCAGCGCACGGGCATGCAGATTCTGGCCAAGGGCCCGTATCCCAAGCTGCTGCAGTTGCTGGAACGCATCGAGGAGCTGAGTGTGCTGGTGGAGCAGAGCGGCCTCAAGCTCGAGCTCAAGGATCCTGTCAACCCCGATCCCAAGCTGCCCTTGCAGGCCCCGCCGGTGACGATGGCGATCGGCTTCAACCTCTATGGCCGCCCCCCCGGCAGCAAGCCGGAGCCTTCACCCGCCCCCGCCGCCGCTCCTGCGGCAGGGACGGCGCCGCCTGGTCAGCCGGCCAGCCCCTGAACTGTGGGACAACGCTGGTTCGAAAAGCTGAATCTCGATAACGTATGCAGAACACAATTGTGAAGGGACGCGTGGGCAGTAGCTGTTGGCACCAACCACTTCTGGCTGCTGCCACCCTTGCTGCCCTGCAGAGCTGTCCCTTGGTGGCCGCGGCCCAGCCCGCGACCCCTTACGGCGCTGCGGCGCCGATGCCTGCCGCCGGTGGCAGCCTGGCGCCAGCGCCGATGCGTATTCCGGTGGGGGGCTCGATCGAGCTCAAGGTGCGTCGGCTGGCCGATGCGGTTGAGCTGGTGATTGAGGGGGTGGGCACCGCACCCCAGTTGCAGCAGTCCAGCCGCGGTGCCGCCTGGGAGGGCCTGCTGCTGACTTCCGCCCCCAACTCCCTGCGCCGGGGGCCCCAGGGTTTCAGCCTGCCGGAGGTGGGCTTCCAGAGCGTGCGCATCGATGGCTCCGGCAGCACCTATCGCCTGCAGGTGACGCCAGTGCCGGGCTACCCGGTGGGGCGACCGGTGGTCAGCGCCGATGGTCGCGATCTGATCCTCAGCTTTGCGGCCCCAGCCCAGGCCAGCCTGCAGACCGCCCGGCCCGATCTGAGCCAGCCGGGCCGCGTGCCCCAGAGTTCGTTCGTGCCGCCGCTGCAGGCGCGGGCGGTGGCGCCGCCGCTGGGGGATATGGCGGTGGGCACGATGATGCTCACCAATCCCAGTTTTGTGAATGTCAGCGGCCCTCCGGTGACGATGACGTTGCGCAATGCACCGGTGAAGGATGTGTTGATGCGGCTGAGTTCCATGGGTGGCTACGGATTCGCCTACGTGGACGACGCCAAGACTCCGAATGCAGCCACGCGCAATGTGACGATTGCTTTTCAGAATGAAAGCTTTTCCAGGGCTTTCAATTCCGTGCTGTTATCGGCGGCTCTGCAGGGTCACAGGGATGGCAACATGATCATGGTGGGTCCGAATGTGCTCGATAAGGGCTTCGGTTCCACGTTGTCGAAGGTCTATCGGCTCAACCAGGTTTCGCCCTCTGCCGCTGCTGATTACCTGGCCAATCTTGGCGCCACCGTCACCAAGACCAACACGATCACCACGGCGGTCACCGAAGGTGCCTCCCAGAACAACGCTGTGGCGGGTGCCCCCAATGTGGCCACCACCAACGCCAGCACCTCCACCACCGTGGAGTCCTACGGCTCTGGCGTCGGACCGCTGCGGGGGCTGATCGGTACCACGGATACACGCCTGAATACGATCACCTTGGTGGGTTCGCCCAAGGTGGTGGCGATTGCCGAGCAATACCTCAAGCAGCTGGATCTGCGCCAGCGGCAGGTGGCCCTGTCGGTGAAGATTCTGGATGTGAGCCTGGAAAATGATTCTTCGATTGCCAATAGCTTTGCCTTCCGTTATGGCAATAATTTTATTGTGAACGATGAGGGTAATCTTGCTGGCGCCTGGGGAAGCTACCTTCCGCCTTCGTCGCGGCTTGGATTGAATTCTCTTGTTGGTCCAATCTCAAATCCAGGACTTCAGTATCCGAAAAATCAGTTCTTCGATGTCCTCAAGGCCACGATTCAATCTCAGTCCACCAAGCTATTGGCGTCGCCCACCTTGATCCTCACGGACAATCCCGAGGAAATCAGTGGTGGCGGCGAGGTCGTGACCGCGTCGACAACCACGGCTGGTGGAGCAGCTCAATCAGTGTTCAGCAGTTCCACCATCGGCAGGAAGCGTTCGAATGAGTCGTTTGTCACCGTCGGCACCCAAGTGATCACCAACTACACCGTGACCACGGGCACCCAGGGCAATGGCAACGCCTGTGAACCCGAGTTCAGTACCTCTGGTCTGACCTTTGGTGCCCGGGTCAACAAGATCGATGACAATGGTTTCGTGACCTTCAACCTCTCGCCTTCGGTGTCGGCGGTCACCGACACGCAAGCTGTGCAGGGTTGCGGGCCGATCAACATCCTCAGCATTCGCCGACTTGATACGGGCGCCGTGCGGGTTCGGGATGGCCAGACGCTGATCCTGACGGGTGTGATTTCCGATTTCAACACGCAGGGTGTGAACAAGTGGCCGATTCTGGGTGATATGCCTTTGATCGGTCAATTCTTCCGCTCCACCAGCGGCACCCGCACCAAGAACGAGTTGGTGATTCTGGTCACACCCCACATTATCAATGACAACGAAGGCGGCACCTACGGCTATGGCTATCAGCCCTCCAGCGGTGATGCTCGCCGTCTCCTCGGTGGCAACAACCCCTGATTGGTTTCAACTCCAGGGGTGCAGGCCGGTCTGTTGGGCATCAGCAGTCCAACCGGCGTTCCCTGGCTTGATCGCCTAGTTCGTGGCGTGCTGACTTCCCGATCCGTCCTATTTCTTGTTGGCGCCTGACGATTGAGTTCAGCGCTCCTGCTGCTGGGATGTTGGGATCTGCGTTGCGTTTGGCAGCGATGGCCTCAATGCTGCCGGTCCAACGATTGGGCTGGTACAGCGATGCTGCCGGCAACAAAAACACTGGCCAGGTCTGTTGCAGAGTTTTTCAGCAGTCTCCTGAAAAGCTCTGGATCCTCTTCGCGATTGGCTTGGGGTGATCGCGCGATTTAAGACAGGGTCAGCGCCGAAGAGGGTGACGGGCAGGTATCCCGGGCTTCCCTGCAAGTTTTGTCCCAAGGCACGGCAGCGAGCTCAGAAGGCCATCGGTGCCAGGAACTTGACGGCCAGCGGTGCCAGCACCTGGATGGCACTCATCGTGCCGCTGAGCAGTTGCGAACCCATGCCATTGCCGCCCTTCTTCTTCTTGGGCTCGTTCAGCAGCGCCTTTGAGGCCTCCCGCAACTTGGTAGCGGTGATCGCATCGCCGCTTTGGTCATACAGGCTGGCGGCATAGCCGAAATCCTGGGCGGCCAGATCGTCCTTCCCCTGCTCCTTGCGACTCATCCCCCTGGCCAGCCAGGTCAGCGCCGCCTCGGGGCGCTGGCGCAGCGCTTCCCCGAATAGCCGCTCCGCCTCAGGGGCCTTGCCCGCCAGCGAGGCCTCGACGCCGGCGTTGTGCAGGTCGGCATAGCTGAGGCTGTCATTGGCGAGGCCCTTGGCCTGGTCCCAGTGGCTGCGGGAGAGGGCACCGGGATCGAGCAGGGCGCCACTGAGGTCGCTCTCGCGCAGATCGGTGCCCTCCAAGCGGGCACCGCGCAGATCGGCGCCGCGCAACGAGGCCCCCTGCAGGCTGGTGAAGCTGAGATCGGCGCCCTTGAGCTGGGCGCCATCGAGCTGGGCGCCGCTGAGGTTGGCCCGCTGCAGCTGGGCGCCGCTGAGGTTGGCGTCCCGCAGGCTGGCGTGCACCAGGTCAGCGTCCTGCAGCTTGCACTTGGGGCAGGAGCCCTTCTCCAGCAACCGCATCAGCTGATCGGTGTTGGCGGCCCGTGCCGGCAGGCCGGTCAGCGATGTCAGGGTCGCCAGGCTCAGCAGGGACGCCATACAGGCCCGAGCGACAACGGCGGGCCGGCCCGGGGCCAGGGAGCTGGCGGCTGCTGGGTTCCGGTTGGCGCTGTTCTGGCTCGCGCCGCCTCGATCAGCACGGTTTGGGGCGGTCTGGATCGGGTCGGGCATCACCATCCCTCACGGATCACCTCTGTTGTACCGCGTCCAGGCCGCTGCTGGCTCAGGGCGGCAGCCGCCGCAGCCGGCGGCTGAGCTG
>CAIKWV010000280.1 GCA_903831165.1 uncultured cyanobacterium | reverse complement strand
GATCGATCGGCGGACTGGGTGGATCAGGCCCTGCGGGATCTGGAGCAGGCGGAGCAGTCCATGCAGGCCGACCGCCATGAATGGGCCTGTTTCGCCGCCCATCAGGCGGTGGAGAAGGCGCTGAAGGGGCTGAATCTGGCCCTTGGCCAGCAGGCCTGGGGTCAAACCCTTACCCGGTTCTGGGCGGTGCTGCCGCCGCGGGAGTGGCAGCCAGCGCCGCCCGAAGACCTCGAAGACCGCCTGCGGCTGCTGGATGGTTTCTATATCCCCACCCGCTATCCCGATAGCTATCCGGAGGGCACACCGGGGGAGCATTTCGGCAGACTGCAGAGCGATCAGGCCCTCCTTCACGCCCGTGCCATCACTGAGTGGATCCGTGCAGCGCTGGCCAGCCGCCGCTGAGGTGCTGGAGCAGGCTGGGCGTTGGGCCGCCTTGCAGCGGAGCGGCCATCAAGAACTCCTGGCGGTGGGTGTTTTCGGCTCCTATGGCCGCGGCACCGCCGGCGTGGGCAGCGATCTCGACCTGCTGCTGATCCTGCAGCGCTGCGACGAACCGATCTGGGACCGGCTGCGCCGCTGGGATACCAGTGCGTTGCCGCTGGCCTGCGATCTGCTGGTGTACAGCCTGGAGGAATGGCGCAGCCTGCCGCGCTGGAACCCCAGGCTGGCGGAGGCATTGCTGAACGACACCCGCTGGCTGGGAGAAAGGCCGGAGCCCCCAGGCCAGCTGCCGGCACCGCTCTTAGCCTGAGATCCTGCACGTCCGCCGGGCCCATGCTCGCCCCAGCCAGTCCAGAAGCGCCGCCCTCCTTGAAGCCGGCCTGCCCTGGGCTGCTGAGCCCCGAGCAGCCTTTCGGGTCGATCACCCTGCCGCTGATCCACAGCGGCAGCCTCAGGCTGACCCCCGAGCAGTTCGCCGAGCTGTGCCAGGCCAACCCCGACGCCGTGCTGGAGCTGGCCGCCGATGGTTCCCTGATCTGCATGACCCCCACCGGAAGCGAGACCGGCGCACGCAACGCCGATCTGGCCATTCAGATCCAGGCCTGGGCCCGTGCCGCCGGCGGCTGGAAGGCGTTCGACAGTTCCACCGGTTTCCGCCTGCCGGACGACTCCGTGCTCAGCCCCGATGCCTCGTTGGTGGCACTCGATCGCTGGCAGGCCCTTACGGCCGAGCAACGCCGCACCTTCGCTCCCCTCTGTCCCGATCTGGTGGTGGAGCTGGCCAGCCCCAGCGACGAAGGCCCCCGCGGCCTCACCGCCCTGCGCCAGAAAATGGACGCTTATCAGCGCAATGGCGCCCGTCTCGGCTGGCTTTTGATTCCGGCGGAGCGGGCCGTGGAGATCTGGGAACCGCTGGCCGATTCCCCGGCCCAGCCGCGGCGGATTGATGCGGCCACCCGCCTCGACGGAGATCCCCACTTCCCCGGGCTGGCAATCGATCTGGAGGAGATCTGGGCGGACTGAGGGGCAGCTGCCAAGCCTCCGCGACGCCAGACTCGCGTGCACCGAACAGCGTCGTGGCCTCTTTGGCCGTACCCGGGCCCTCTGCTGCGCTGGCCACTTCAGGACCTTTCCCCTGAAGGCAGTAGGGCACTCAGGCGATGTCGTCACCGCAAACCCGGCCAGCAGGTCGGTGTCGCTGAGCCGGACTGGGTCCAGCG
>CAIKWV010000279.1 GCA_903831165.1 uncultured cyanobacterium | reverse complement strand
GATCCCATCTGCCGGCTCACCGAGTCGGCTCGGCGCCGCGGCATGCAGGTGGTGCCCTGGTTTGAGTACGGCCTGATGGAGCCGGGTGATGCCGAGGTGGTGCGCCAGCATCCCGACTGGGTGCTGCGCCGCTCCGATGGCAGTGCCCTATTCGCCATGCATGGGGCGAGCCTGGCCAGCTCGCCGCTCAAGGATCTGCGGGTCTGGCTGAATCCGGCCCATCCGGGGGTGCGGGCCCGCTTCATCGGCCTGATCACCGAGATCGTGCAGCGCTGCGGCGTCGACGGCATCCAGCTGGATGACCACTTCGCCTGGCCGGTGGAACTGGGCTACGACGATTACACCCGCAATCTCTACCGCAGCCAGACCGGTCGCGAACCCCCCGAGAACTTCACCGATCGCGCCTGGATGCGCTGGCGGCGCCAGCAGCTCACGGCCCTGCTGCGGGAGCTACGGGGCGGACTGCAACAGGCCTCCGGGGCGAAGCGAACCGTGATCAGCCTGTCCCCAGGCCCCTTCCGGTTTGCCTACAACCAATGGCTGCAGGACTGGGAGCTATGGGCCCTGGGCGAACTGGTCGACGATCTGGTGGTGCAGAACTACGCCTATTCCGTCCAAGGTTTCGCCAAGGATCTCAACCAACCCGCCCTGCTCAAGGCCCGCGGCTGGGGCATGCCGGTGGAGATCGGCATCCTGGCCGGCTTCGGCGGCCGCACCCCGGACATGGCCACCATCAGCGAAAAAGTTCGTCTGGCCGCCGAGCGGGGCCATGGCGTGATCTATTTCTTCTGGGAAGGACTGTGGGGTCAGTACGCCGGTCCTGAAGGCGGTGCCTACCGGCTGCAAGCCTTCCAGTCGCTTCACTCCCAGACGTTCGGCTCCGGCGGCGGCGGAACCTTCAGGCTGCCGGTCCGCACCAAGCCCGGGCTGCTGAAAGCGCCGCCACCGTTGCCCTGATCAGCCACCGATTCAGCGGCCGCCGCTGGCTTTGAACTTCTGCAGGCCGGCTTCGCAGCCCTCAGCGGTGGGGAAAATCATGTATTCGAACTTCGGCACCAGATAACAGGACTGGGCGTCAATGCCGCTGCCATAGGCATCGGGCACCTCATGGCACTTGGAGCAATAGGGCAACACCGCCGGCGTGATCTCCCGGCAACTGGACCGATCGGGGTGGCGCCAGTCGAACCCCCAACCGGAACGAATCCGTGAGGGCAGCACAGCCTGGGCCTGGGCGGACTGGAGGATCAGGCCTTCGCCGAACAACATCACCAACTCGGAGAGCAACAGCAGCTGAACCAAGCGACGCATGGGCTGCACCAAGGGGGCTCCGAACCGAGAGGGGAACTGCACTGATTCTGACGCTGAAGCCAGAGCGACCGGGGGCCTCAGGATGCCCGATTCAGGCGCCCTGGGTCTGTTGGCCCAGACACTGCTCCACCAGCTCCCGGGTGTTGGTCGAAAGCCGGGCCGCAGCCAGCTGCTCCAGGGCCCCGTGCATGGCGGCACTGCGCCCGGAACCGTAGCTGCGCCAGCGGCTGAACACCTTGGCCAGGCGTGAGGCGGTGATCGGATTGCGACCATCAAGCCAGACGATCTGCTCCGCCATGAACCGGTAGCCGCGGCCATCGGCGGCATGGAACACCAGGGCATTGCCGGCTAGCCCGCCCAGCACGGCCCGCACCGAATTGGGCGCATTCGGATCGAAGCGCGGATGGGCCAGCAGCTGGGCCACCCGCTCCAGGCCATCGGCGCCGGGCGCGGCGGCCTCCAGCGCGAACCAGGCATCCAGAATCACTGGCCTGTGCTGCCAACGCTCATAGAAGGCCGCCATCGCTTCCTGGCGAGCCGCACCCGGTTGGTTCAGCAGGGCCCGCAGGCCGGCGCGGGCCAGGGTCATCGAGCCGCCGTCAACGGCCGCCCGGGCGGAGGCGATCGCCGCCGGATCCCCCGCCGCCACCCGCCAGGTCCAGATCAGGCCGGTGAGCATCCGGTCTCCGTTGACCTCCGGCCAGGGCAGGGGCCACTGGGGGGTGCTGCGCTCCAGGGCCGCCTGCAGGGGCTGGGCCAGGGCACTGCCCAGGCGGCGCTCCAGACTGCGCAGGGCCAGGAACAGCGCCGGCGGGTCCGGTTCGGCCATGGCGTCTTCCAACTCCGCCGATCCGGGCAGGGACATCAGGGCGCAGCGGCTCGCTTCCGACAGGCTGGGATCGGCCAGGATGCGGCCACAGGCCTCGATCAGCTGCTCATCGAGCTGCTCAAGGTGGGGATCCGCCGGCTGGGGATCGGCCAGATGGGCAGCGATCCCTGCTTCGTGGGGAGAACCAGCAGCTGCGTCCAGGCGAGCGACATCGTCGGCGGCGCCGGCATTGGCCTGCAGACCCACCGCCCTGGCCAGCACCGCCTGGCGCCACAAGCTCTGGCCCGCATCCCAGCGGGCAAAGGGGTCGCTGTCGCAGGCAAAGAGGTGCACCAGCTCGCTGGTGGGCCGGCCCATCTCCAGCTTCACCGGCGCCGAAAAATGGCGCAGCAGCGACAGGGCTGGCGGATGGGCCTGGCGCGGCAGGCCCTCGAAACGGAACTGATGCTCGGCCCGATCCAGCACCAGCAAGCGGCTGCCTGCACCCCAGCCTGCGGGCAGCAGGGGCAGATGGTGATGGCCGCCGGACTCCGTGGCCAGCTGCAGGGGAAGGGGTTCGCCCGCCTGGCCCACCAGGCCCAGGGCCAGCGGAATGACCAGGGGCTGCTTGTCGGCCTGGCCCGGCGTGGGGGGCGTGCCCTGGCGGATGGTCAGCTCCAGCACGCCGGCCTCGCCATCCCAGTGACGCTGAACGTGCAACACCGGCGTGCCGGCCTGGTGATACCAGCGGCGAAACTCGGCGAAATCGAACGGAGGTGGTGCCAGACGGCCGTCCAGCCCCGTGGCCGCCCAATGGGCTTCGGCCGCCTCGCGCATGGCGGCGAGAAACTCATCACAGGTGGCGGCGGTGCCGTCATGGCGCCTGACGTAGAGGGCCATGCCGCGGAAAAAGGTTTCCTCACCCAGCAGGGTGTGGAGCATGCGAATCAGTTCCGAACCCTTCTCATAGATGGTGGTGGTGTAGAAGTTATCGATGGCCTGATACTGATCCGGCTGCACCGGATGGGCCGTGGGACCGGCATCTTCGCGAAACTGCGTGTTGCGCAACATCGCCACATTCTCGATGCGATTCAGCGACTGACCATGCAGATCGGCACTGAAACACTGATCGCGGAAAACGGTCAGCCCCTCCTTGAGTGAAAGCTGGAACCAGTCCCGGCAGGTGATGCGATTGCCGGTCCAGTTATGAAAATACTCATGGGCGATCACACTCTCGATTCGCTCCAGCTCGCCATCGGTGGCGGTGGCGGCATCGGCGAGCACCAACTTGGAGTTGAAGATATTGAGGCTCTTGTTCTCCATCGCGCCCATATTGAAATGGCGCACAGCGACGATATTGAACTCGTCCAGGTCGTATTCCAGTCCATACACCTTCTCGTCCCAGGCCATGCTGCGCTTGAGCGAGGCCATCGCATGGGCGGTGTAGGCCTGATCACCCGGCTCCACATGGATCCGCAGCTGCACGGGCCGGCCACTGGCGGTGGTGAAGCTGTCGCGGACCTCCTCCAACCGCCCCGCCACCAGGGCAAACAGATAGGAGGGCTTGGGGAAGGGATCGTCCCAGATGGCGTAATGACGCGCCGGCTGGGCCCCGGCCTCCGCATCGGGCTCCAGTTCGCCGGTTTCGAGACAGTTGCCGTTGCAGAGCAGGACCGGAAAGGTCTGACGATCAGCCTCAAGGCGCACCCGGAAGCGACTGAGCAGATCGGGGCGATCGGGGTGATACGTGATGCGCCGGAATCCCTCCGCCTCGCACTGGGTGGTCACCATGCCACCGCTGGCATAGAGGCCTTCGAGGGTGGTGTTGGTGTACGGATTGATCCGCACCTCGCTGCTGAGCACGAACGGCCCCTGGGGCGGCTGGTGAATCACCAGGCCGCCTGGATGGAGGCTGAAGTCGGCCGCCGGCAACGGGGCCCCGTCCAGGGACAGGGCCAGCAACTCCAGATCCACCCCTTCCAACTCCAGCGGCCCCGGAGAACCGCGGCCATCCGGCCCACAGGCGTCGGGGTTGGGAACGAAGGCCAGCCGCGCCGCCACAAGGGCATGATCCGCAAACAGGCGCACCGTCAGGTCGGTGCGCTCCAGCAGATAGCCGGCCGGCCGGTAGTCAGAGAGGCGGACGACGGCCATGGGAGGGGAACTACTTGGGAGCGGGGGCCGCCGGTTTCTTGCTCAGCGCCTCCTGAACTTTCTTGGCCACGTCCGGCGGAACCTGCTTGGGGCAGATCTCATAGGCGCCGATCACGGCGGAGTTGATCGAACCCTTGCGCAGCTCCTCCAGGGTGAGGGCCTTGCTGCCGACCTGCTGGATCAGACCCTGATGCTGGCCCAGGATCACCTGGGCGATCGTCTCGCCGGCGATGCCCACCGCTTTGTCAAAATCGACACCCGCCGAACGGGAAATGCAGGCGTTGACAGCGGCGATGCGCGTGTAGAGATTCATCTCCGCGGGGGTGGCCGGCGCTGCCAGGGCCGCAGCTGGGCTGAGCACCAGGGGCATGACCAGCAGGGGAGCGGCCAGGAGAAGTCTGGCGCGGCGAGAAAGGGAAGCCAAGAGCGGGATTGGATCCGGACGGCCCCATGCTCTCGCATGGGCGGCGGCGATGCCCGTCCCCCCAGCCGATTTCAGGACGGTTCCTGCAGCGGCGCACCGGCGCCCTCGGCGCGGATCTCGTGGTGCACCTCGGCCAGCTCCAGCACGCCGTTGCGCCAGGAGTAGATCGAACGGGAGCGGTAGCGGTCCTGATCGACCAGGCGGATGTGCTCAAGGATGTCCCACTCCTGGTGGTGGGTTTCGAACACCATTTCGTGCTCATCCACCTGGCGGATCTGGCTTTTGCTGGGGCAGGCGAACAGGTGACTCTGGCTGCGGCGCAGTTGATGGCCGCAGAGGTAGGCCTCCATCGTCCCCTCGCGGGAGTAGCGGGGGTTCTTGTCGAAAAAGTCGTAGTGCTGATCGCACCACCAGGTGAAGCGGTAGGCCGCCTCGCCCTCGATCGGCTCACTGAAGCTTTCCACCCGCAGCATCATGTCCAGCCGCGTTGGCTCCTGATCGGCGAGGAAATACAAGCGACGCGAGCGCCACAGCCCCAGGTTGCGCGAAAACCAGCGACGCAGATTGCTGTCGAGTTTGATGCGGGTCGGGGCTGAGGCAGCGAAAGGTCCGGACAGCATGGGGTTCGCAGGGCCGCTCAGGGAGCCGTGTATGGATCCGACGGCACCTCAGTCCTAGCCAGTTCCCGACAGCTTGGTGTGCTCCGACCCCAAAAGCACCGAAACCCATAAGGTTGGGGCTTCGTCGCAGGGATCCGCTTGCCGTCAGCGGAGGAGTCACCATCCCCCATGGGCCAGTCCAAGCCCATGCCGGCCAGGCTCGACCCTGCCGCAGCGGAGGCTGGTCCGCGCCAGACGCTGCAGCTGCTGCTGGTCGCCACCAAGCAGCACCTGGCCAGCTCGGACCTGCGCGGTCTGATGCATGCCCTGCGGGCCGAGGAGCGCAGCTTTGAAGTCAGCCTGGAGGTGGCCGATCCCTCCGAACAACCGGAACTGCTGGAGCTGCATCGTCTGGTGGCCACCCCGGCCCTGATCAAGCTGGCCCCCCTGCCGAAACAGGTGTTCGCCGGCAACACCCTGGGGATGCAACTGCGCAGCTGGCTGCCCCGCTGGCAGCAGATGGAGGTGGTCAGCAGCCTGGGCCTCAGCCTGCGCCCGCCCGAACAGGACGGCAGTCGCACCCAAAGGGAGGTGCAACTGGAAGATCAGCTGCTGGTGCTGCGTCAGGAGAACGAAACCCTGATCGAGCGCTTGAGCGTGCAGGAGCGGCTGCTGCGCATGGTCGCCCACGAGCTGCGCACCCCTCTGACCGCGGCCAAGCTGGCCCTGCAGAGCCACAGCCTCGGCCAGATCGATGAGCCCCGCTTCCTCGATGTCCTGAAACGCCGACTCAACGACATCCAGGAACTGTCCAGGGATCTGCTGGAGGTGGGCACCACCCGCTGGGAGGCCCTGTTCAACCCCCAGCGCCTGTCCCTGGGCCAGGTGGTGGCCGAATCGATCCTGGAGCTCGAAAAGCTGTGGGTGAACCGCGACCTGGAACTGGTGACGGACATTCCCGGCGATCTGCCCGATGTCTACGCCGACCAGCGGCGCATGCGCCAGGTGCTGCTCAACCTGCTGGAGAACGCCCTCAAGTTCACCCCTGAAGGGGGCCGGGTCACCCTGCGGCTGCTGCACCGCACCAGCCAGTGGGTGCAGGCCAGCATCTGCGACAGCGGGCCCGGCATCCCGATCGAGGAGCAGGAACGCATCTTTCTCGACCGGGTGCGCTTGCCCCAGACCTCAGGGACCACCTCGGGCTACGGCGTCGGGCTGTCGGTGTGCCGGCGCATCGCCGACGTGCACGGCGGCCGCATCTGGGTGGTGTCCGAGGCGGGGGAGGGGGCCTGCTTCCACTTCACGGTGCCGATCTGGCGCGGCCAGATTTCGCCGGAAGAACACAAGGAGGAGCTGAAACCCTGAGCCCGCTCGGGCTGCCGGCCAGGGCTCCTTGACGAAGGGTCCCTTCGCCCCGTACGTTCAATTCCATCAGCCAATCCGGCTCATCCGGAACACCTGGGATTCAACCCTGGTATTTGTGCTGTGGCCTCGCCCCCATCGTCTAGAGGCCTAGGACACCTCCCTTTCACGGAGGCGACAGGGGTTCGAATCCCCTTGGGGGTATGTGACATCCAACCCAGCGGCGGTTGGATTTTGTTGTTCATGACGCAGAAAGAGAAGATCTGAACAACCCTCAACCATGGCGTGGATTGATGGAGTGATCCAAGCCATGGTCTACGCAGGATCGGGCAACCCGCTGGTTTTCCAGGGCCTGGTTAGTTTGACGAGGATGCGAACGGCATTGCCATCATTCTCTGTCGATCTGAGGATGGATCGGCCTGCGGACTGACTGATCCATCCATGGCTGGCCAAGCTTTCTGGGTCATCAAGTCGCTGTTCCGCTCTGGAATCCACTCGCCGCACTGGCTCCTGTCAGCGCCTCCAGGCGAGCCAGGCGAGCTGTGATCGTCATTCGCTTGATCGTGGCCCCCCTCCCCTCCAATCTGCAGCCCCTTGCAGGGCCAAGACAGGCTTCAGCCCCACTCCCGCCCCAGTCTCACGCCGACCCGGTTGTGCCCACGGCCGCAAGGGATGGCGCTGAGAGATTCCGGGGGCCAACGGGCTCCGAGTTCGCCGACAAAGGGCGGCGATCGGTCTCAGCTGCCGGCAGCATGCCGCTCCGCGCAACCCGGACCGCCCAACCCAAGGGAACGGAGCTGACAGGCCAACGCCTGGGCCTGGCGGACCACGATCGACGGGCATTACCGGTCAGGAAAGCGGCAAGCCTGCGCTGGGTTCAATGAACGCCGGCAGCGGAGCGAAGCCCCACCAGGCGAGGCGCAGCCGTTGCCCCCCCTGCTGGCTCCCGGCTTCCATGGCTGCCGGCACAGGTGTCAAGCAAGGCCAGTCACGGCAAGGGCTGAGCCAGCAGGAGTGCGCGGCACACCATCCCTGTAGTGCCACGTCATTCGCGACTCGGGCCTTGGCCAAAACATGGCTCAAGCAGCCGGAATCAGGTCATGCCACATCGGATCCTTCCCCGGGCCGGCGGGGCTGTGGCGGTGCTCCAGCCTGCCAGCGAGATCCCCGACCAGGGGGGTTGGGTTGATGATTCAGCGGTCATCACCGTCGAGCCTGACCAAGCGCCCGGGCCGGGGTTGGGCGACCAAGGCGTCTGGGAGTCAACGCTGGCCCCGGCTGCGGCAAGCAGACCTGGGCGTTGGCATCAAACAAACTCTGGCGAGCAGCGCGGCCACGCCGGACGGGCCTTCAAACGGTCCACAGCTTCAGGCGGTCGCCGCCCGGCGCATGGCTTCCTTCTGGACACCGCGCAGGTTGTTGGCCAGGTCATCCTTGAGCCGCTGCTCGATCAGACCGATCGGCATGCCGGGCTTGCCCTGCACGGTGAGGTCATAGAGGAGCCAGCTGCTGGTCTCGTCCCGGCCGACCACCCAGGCGCCCTCGAAGCAGCGAAAATCACCGTCGAGCATGCGGAACTGCAGGCGGCCCTGATCAAAGTCCTCCTCGAGTTCCAGCTTCACCCGGGCGCTGAAGCGCAGCCCGCAGAACTGTTGCGTGCCCACCTGCTCAACCGCCACCCGGTTGGAGCGGCGCCAGAGCTGGCGGGAACTGGCCAGGTTGGGAATGAAGCGATCGAGATTCTCGTAATCAGTCAGCACCGACCAGATCCACTGGGGATCGAGAGCCATACGCAGCTGCACGGCCAAGCGGCGGGCCCCCAAGGGCAACCGCTCCATTTCCTGCTGGATCGTGTCCAGAGAACAGATATCACTGCTGGCCATCAGCGCTTCCCCAGCGGGACGATCGGTGGCAAGAAGTTGCGCCAGGACCATTCAGGGCTCGTCAGGTACCGCACGGAGCAGGCGTCCGAGGACACCTTGACGGAGTGTGGAGGAGCACAACCTAACCGCATCCGACCGGGATCGGTGCCCATCGGCGAGCGGATCGCCGCCGGCGAAGCGGCGGCGGCGGCGGGCGTGGTCCCTATGATCGGCGCGCTTTGTAGAGGGCGGCTTCCCGATGCGTGTTTCCACTGGCAAGGCCACCGTCTCCGACAGCCGCATGTTCACGGTGGTGGTCGAGAGTTTTGGGGTGGGTCGTCAACGCCGGGCCGAGCGGCAGCTCACCGTGCCCTTTGGCCAATTGCAATCTCTGATGCAGACGATCGCTCTCCAGGGTGGTCGGATCAGGGTGATCGAATCCGGAGAGGTCAGCTCCCGGGTCGAGGCGGCGCCGGCTGCAGCCAGCCAGGCCGCCCCCGATACCAAGCCCGAAACCGCCCCCCAACCGTCCGCCAAAGCAACCGTGAGTCACGCCGCCGTTCCGGTCAACCTCTACAAGCCGAAGGATCCCTTCATCGGCACCGTCACCGGCAACTACAGCCTGCTGACCGACGGGGCCATCGGCCGGGTCAACCACATCAGCTTCGACCTCAGCGGTGGTGATCCCCTGCTGCACTACGTCGAAGGGCAGTCGATCGGCATCATTCCCGACGGCCACGACGCCAACGGCAAACCCCACAAGCTCCGTCTCTATTCGATCGCCAGCACCCGCCACGGCGACGATCTGGCCGACAACACCGTTTCCCTCTGCGTGCGCCAGCTGCAGTACGAGAAGGACGGCGAAACCATCAATGGCGTCTG
>CAIKWV010000278.1 GCA_903831165.1 uncultured cyanobacterium | reverse complement strand
GCTCATGCACCGACTTGCGCTGAATGATGCCGGGAGCCATCGACTCGATCAGTCGGGTCTCGCTGGTGGCGATCTCACCCTTGCCGTCGATCGGCTGGCCCAGGGCGTTGACGACCCGCCCGAGCATGGCGTCACCGACCGGCACCGAGGCGATCTTGCCGGTGGCCTTGACGGTGCTGCCTTCCTGGATGCCGCGGCCTTCGCCCATCAGCACGGCGCCGACGTTGTCCTCCTCCAGGTTGAGGGCGATGCCCTCGGTGCCGTCTTCGAACTGGACGAGTTCACCGGCCATCACCTGCTCCAGGCCGTAGACCCGGGCGATGCCGTCGCCGATCTGGAGCACGGTTCCGACGTTGCTGACCGAAACCGACTTGTCGTAGTCAGCGATCTGCTGCTTGAGAATGGCGCTGATCTCGTCGGGGCGGATGGAAACCATGGGTGGAAGTCCCCGGAAGGGGGAGGCGATGAAGGAGGGGGTGAGGGGAGATGAGGGAAAGAGACGTCGCAGGGAAGTCCGCTACCGACGCTGGCGAGAGCGTTAACTCACCTTGGCCAGCTCAAGACCGAGGCGACGCACCTGGCCGGCCAGGCTGGCGTCGATGACCTGGGAGCCGACGCTGAGGACGAAACCACCGATCAGGGCAGGATCAACCAGGAGGTTGACTTCAACCTTGTCCGTGCCGGCGACGGTCTTGAGTTTTTCGGTGATCAGGGCCTGTTGTTCCTCGCTCAAGGCGGTGGCCGAGGTCACGGTGGCCAGGGCAATGCCTTTCTGCTCGCGGTACAGCTCGAGCACCCGATCCAGTACGGAATCGAGATAACCGATGCGCTGGCGATCGGCGAGCAGCTTGAGCAGATTCAGGAAGGACGGCGTGACCTGTTCGCCGAACAGGCTGGTGAGGGCGGCTTTCTTAGCCGTCACTTCCAGGACCGGGGAAGCCATGGCCGCCCGCAGTTCGGGCGATTCGTGCCAAAGGGCCAGGACGTCCTTCGCCTGGTCGATCACCTGATCGGTATCCCCCTTGGCCTCGCTGACCTGCAGAAAGGCTTCAGCCCAGGGATTGGTGATGGTGTTGAGCAGCGGCATCAGGCTTTCCCCAGGGATTGGATGGACTGATCGATCAGCCGGGCCTGGGCCGCGGGGTCGAGCTTTCCAGGCAGGGCGGCGAGGGCTTTTTCGATGGCCATGCGGGCCGCCTCGCGCCGCAGCTGGGCCGTCACTCTGGCCGCTTCGGCATCGAGATTCGAAGCGGAATCCTGCTTGATGCGGGCCATTTCCTCGACCGTGCGGCGCTCGCTCTCCAGACGCACGGCCTGGGCACGGGCGACACCATCGGTGCGAATCTTCTCGGCCTTGGCCTGGGATTCACTCAGGCCCTTCTGCACTTCAGCCAGGGAGGCAGAGGCGGAGGCGAGGCGATCCTCAGCGTCCTTGAGTTCGGCGAGAATGGTGGCTCGGCGGCGTTCAAGGATGCCACCGAGGAATCCTTTGAGAAACCACACCAGACCGGCGATAACGATCGCCAGGTTGATGATGTTGGTGTCGAAAAGGTTGAGATTGAGGCCGAACCCACCACCGTGGGAGCCCAGAAGCAAGGGGAAGGCCATGGTCATGAGGCGGCGAGGAGGCGATCGACGATCAGATCGGCGAGTTGGTCGGCATCACCCTTGAGCTGGCCAAGGGCAGCGCTGCGCTGGGAATCAATCTCTCGGCGGGCCTGTTCCCGGCTGCTGTTGGAATCGGCCTGGGCCAGAGCCATGGCTTCGCGATAGAGACGCTCAGATTCCTGCTCCGCCTCCACGATCAGCTTCTGGGATTGTTGGCGGGCTTCCTTGAGCTGCTCACGCAGATCAGCTTCAAGGCGCTCGGCCTGAGCAAGCTTGGCCTTGGCATCGGCACGACTGGTGGCGATGTAGCCCTCCCGATCTTCGACGGCTTTGCCGACGGGACGGAAGAACAGGGCGTTGAGAATGAAGGTGAGGATCACCACCTGCAACGCCATCAGCGGCAGGGTGGCGTCGAGGTCAAAGAGACCTCCCTCCTTAGCGCCTGCCTCGGCAAGCAGAAGCCAGCTGGTCATGGGACGGGTTGGCGTGCGGTGGTGCGGGAGTGAATGAAGCGGTCAAAGCCAGCCAGCCGGAAACCTGGAGCGAGTGATTGCGCTGCAGCGGCTGATCAGGACTGTCGGGGGCGATTCGTCAGGCTGAAATCAGCCCAAAACTGTCGGAGCCGGACCGATCGGAATCGGTTGCCGGCTCCTGCGCCCCGAAGCGCCTTCAGGCGAACGGGTTGGCGAACAGCAGCACCAGAGCGACCACCAGGCCGTAGATGGTGAGAGCCTCCATGAAGGCCAGGGAGAGCAGCAGG
>CAIKWV010000277.1 GCA_903831165.1 uncultured cyanobacterium | reverse complement strand
TGCCCCAGGGAGGCGGCCGAGATCGGCTCCCGGTCCAGGTCCGCGAAGATCGCCTCGACCGGAGCCCCCAGGTCCTCCTCGATGCAGGCCATCGCCAGGGCGCTGTCGAAGCCGGGCAGCTGGTCCTGCAGCTGGGCCAGTTCCTCCAGAAGCAGCGGCGGCACGATGTCGGGCCGGGTCGAGAGGGCCTGGCCCGCCTTGATGAAGGCCGGTCCGAGCTGGGCCAGTAGCTCAGCGCATTCTTTAGCGCGGGCGCGGGCCCGTTCCCGCATGTTGAGGGCGCCGCTGATCCAGTCGAAGCCCACGCCCAGCAGGTAGAGACCGATCGGCACCAGGGTCTGCCAGAGCCGACGGATCAACCGCTGGGGATGGCCGGCGTAGATGCGGGTGATCGCGGCGGGGTCATAGCTCAGCAGGCCGGCCGCTTCGATGAAGTCCCCCAGCTCGCCGCTGTTCACCACAGGGGCAGCCTGGGGCTGGTTCAACTCATCTGAGTCGGTCTCCAGTGGCTGCAGGCTGCTCTGCTGGGCGGGGGGCGAGCTGACCATGGCGGTGGGGTGCCATGCCACGCAGGGGCGGACGGCGTGATTTGGAAGGTCCCCCCTTCTAAACGAAACCTGCAGCCGCTACGGTCAGGCCTCGTACCGACGGCGCAGCGGAGGTAGGCGTGCTCACGGCCCTGAGCCTGGAGAACATCGCCCTGATCGAACGCCTTGAGCTGTCGTTCGAAGCGGGTTTCACCGTGCTTACCGGCGAAACTGGGGCCGGCAAGTCGATCCTGTTGGATGCCCTCGACGCCCTGCTGGGCGGCGCCCAGGGCTCCCAGGCTGCCCGGTTGCTGCGGCGCGGCTGCGAGCGGGGCCGGATTGAAGCCTGCTTCCGGCTGTCGCCCCCTGTGCGGGCCTGGCTGGAAAGCCAGGAGCTGGAGCTGGAGGAGGAGCTGGTGCTGAGCCGGGACTGGCGGCTGCAGGACGAGCGGCTCAGCAGTCGACACCGGCTCAATGGCATCGTCATCAGCCGCGCCCAGGTGCTCGACCTGCGCCCGCTGTTGCTCGATCTCACGGTTCAGGGTCAGACCCAGCAACTGGGCCGTCCCGGCCAGCAAAGGCGTTGGCTCGATCGTTTTGCCGGTGAGTCCCAGCTGCCTCTGCTGGAGGAGGTCCGCACGACGTTCCGGCAGTGGCGGGCGGTGGCGGCTGAGCTGGCTGCGGCCCTGGCCGATCAGGAGCGGCTGCAGCGCCAGCGCCAGCAGCAGGAGCAGCTCCTGGAGGATCTGGAGGCGGCTGCCCTGGAGGATCCCCTGGAGGCGCAGCAATTGCAGATCGAGCAGGATCGCCTCGCCCACGGCGTGCGCCTGCAACAGGGGGTGATGACCCTGCTGGGCCGGTTGGTGGAGGGGGCTGAGGCGGCCCCTTCCGCCCTTGATCACCTAGCGGCCTGCGAGCAGGAGCTGCAGCAGATGGAGGGTCTGGACGCCAGCGTGGCGGCCCTGCGGGAGACCTGCACCGATGGTCTGGTGGCGCTGCAGGATCTGGCCCGGGAACTGGATCGCTACGGGGCCTGTCTGGAGAGTGATCCGGAGCGGCTGGCGGAGCTGCAGGAGCGGCTGTCCCAGCTCAAGGCCCTGGAGCGGCGCCATGGCCAGGAGCTGGCGGCGTTGATCGACCTGCGGGACCAGTTGCGCCAGCTCCTGGCACCCGGCTCGGCGGACGCCTCCGTGGCAGCCCTGCAGCTGCGGCAGCAGGCGGCCCAGCAGCAGCGCGATCAGCGGGCTGCTGCCCTGAGCCAGGCCCGCCGGCTGGCGGCCTTGGAGCTGGAAACCAGGCTGATGGAGGCCTTGCGCCCGATGGGGCTGGCCAATGTGCGCTTTGCTGTGGCGATCGAGGCGGCGGAGCCGGGCGAGGAGGGGGGGCCGATGCGGTGCAGTTCCGGTTCAGCGCCAATCCCGGCCAGCCCCTGGCTCCGCTGGTGGAGGTGGCTTCCGGCGGCGAGATGAGCCGCTTCCTGCTGGCGTTGAAAACCTGTCTGGCCGCGGCCGATCCCCACGTCACCCTGCTGTTCGATGAGATCGACAGCGGCGTCAGCGGCCGCGTCAGTGGGGCCATGGCCGAGCTGCTGCAGCGCCTGGCCCGGCAGCGGCAGGTGTTCTGTGTCACCCACCAGCCCCTGGTGGCGGCGGCGGCGGATCACCATTTCCGGGTCAGCAAGGCGGTGGAAGGGGGCATCACCCAGACCCGGGTGTCCCAGCTGCGGGACACTCGCGCCCGCCAGGAAGAACTGGCGGAACTGGCGGGGGGCGATTCGGGCGAGGCGCAGATCTACGCGGCCAGTCTGCTGGACAAGCGGGTGGCTTAGTTCGATGTCCGAATCCAGCCATGAATCGGTGCCGGCCCTGAGCAGTCGCCCCTACCTGTACGCCCTGGTTGGTTCGATGCTGATTGGTGTATTACTAAGAATACAGATCATTAGACATTATATCAATCAAAGCTATAAGCAGGATATTTTTTTAAATTTCATCCGTGATTTTTTGTTGACTTTTTATGCATTATTATTGATATTTTTCTTGTACTTGTTGTTTTTCAAGTGGCTGCCCCGGCTACGGAGTCGTTTGCCAATCTCCCGCGGCTTGATGCGCTTAATGGGAATTGTGACCTCTTTGCAGTTTGTCGCGAATATGACCTCGGTCAATGTCTCTATTTACCGGTTGCATATTGAATCTTACAAGCTTCTTGTTGAGTCTTTGGCTTTGTATGTTGCGATTAATCTTGCTTTTGTTTTTTGGTATTGGTTTTTTGATTATCCCTTGCGAGTCACGCTCCATCAAATTAGTTCTAATGCCTATCTGCCCCAGGGAATTCTGTTTCCTGAGGAGCAGATGGAGGAGAGGTTTTTGAATTCAGACAATTGGTTGCCTGGACCGATTGACTATTTGTATTTTACGATTCTTTCCAGCAATTGCTTTGGTTCCCCGGAAGGGCATTTGTTAGTCGGTAATCGCCTAAAAACACTGCAGATTGTTCACACATTATTCATGATCCTGGTATTCATTATTATTGTTGCTCGCGCCATCAATACCCTAACTTAGTTTATAGTTTTCTTTGGTTTCGTGGTGCAAGCACACCTGAAGTCTTTGTTCTGTCGAGTTTTCATCTCATTCAAGCCAGCATCAGCGCATTGAGATTCAGTCCATTACCCAGAAATCCTGTCAGTTCGATCACGGCATCCTGGCTCGCGTTGAAGCCCGCCACCGCGTCGTTGATTCCCAGGAAGCTGCGGCTGCCGAAGCTGAAGCAAGCCGCTCCAGAAGCCATGAAGTTGCTGCTGTTCAGCAGGCTGGTGATCGCCGTCACGGTCAGCGAGGCACCAAGCGAGCCCAGCATCGCCACCGTCCGAGGACTGGTGCCGGGGCAGTCGATGCGGTCGTTGAGCAGATCGAAATCCGTGATTCTCTCGAACATCGGTGCTGTGCTGGTGCCGCCGATCAAGGCGTCCTGAAGGGCGCTGTAGGTAAAGGTGTCGGTACCAAGGCCGCCGGTCAGAAGATCCAGGGCAGCGGCGCCCTCCAGCCGATTGCTGCCCTCATTGCCGATCAGGGTCTGGGCGATTCCATTGCCTTTGGCTGAGAGGTTGTCGCGGCCTCCGAGCACAATCGTCTCGATGCTGGCCGTGGCGCTCAGCGCCACATCGCGCAGGGACACGAGGGTGTCCTGGCTGGTGCTGGAACCGGTCGGATCGGCGATACCCGCACCCACGAAGCTGACCTTCTGAACGGCGCCGCTGCTGGTGAAGCCATCGATCGTGGCGATGACGCCCTGGTTGTTGCGCACCGTGATCACGGCCTCATGGCGCAGGCTGCCGCTGGTGCCGCCGCTGTCGCTGTAGCGATTGCTCTGGAAACTTCCCAGAATTCCTTCCGTCACACTGCTGTTCGGCGGCAGGTATTGGTCCAGGTCGGCGTAGAGGCCTTGGATGGCCGAATGGGCGACTACCGCGGTTGTGCCGCTGCTGAAGCCCTTGACGACAAAGGATCGCTGGGCGGTGCCGGCCTCGGGGTTGTCGCCGGCAAGACCGATCGTGAGGTTCGTGTCGGCCACCACGAAGGCCAAGGAGGCGCCTGCTGCCGTCACAGTGGCGCTGAGGTTCGGCACTGGATCGGCAACCTTGTTCGTTTTATCGAGGTCATACGCTCCGGAAAGGCCCGAGGCGGCTGGATCCAGAGCCACGACCCGCAGATTGGTCGAGGAGCCGAGGGCCACAGCCGTGCAGGCAGCGACATAGGCGCCGAGACTGTGGCCCGCCAAGGTCAGCAGCTTTCCTGAACTTGCCAGGGGTCGCAGTTGTTCAGCTGCCCATCTTGCCAATGGTTTGATGTTGCCGGCAGCGCCGTAGGGCGCCAGTCCCGGAGGGTTGGGGTCAGTCGCCTCTTGGCCCCAGTCGAGAAACAGCACCTGCACCTGATCAGACCTGGCGATGGCGCTGGCCATGGCGGTGAAGGTGGGCCCGAAGCCCGTTGGATCGCTCGGTGCCGTGGTGACGCCGCTGCCCAGCCAACCATGGGTCACCACCTCGGTGTCCAGGGCAGGTAGGGCGGCCATGCTGGTCGGACCCGTGCCGTTGGGGTCGTAGAGCCAAAGGCGACGCAGAGGGGTGTTGCTGCTGCCAGGGATCGGTTCGAGGAGCCGCCAGCCGGAGGCGGGGGTCGCCGCTGCTGCCAGTGCCGCATTGGTCAGCGCCGGCGCTGACAGCGTCCCACCGTTCAGGGTCTGGTTCCCCTGCACAGGGTCCTTGGCGCCCTTCGTCGTGGACGGCTCAAGCGTGGGTGGCAGCGCACCAGCCCCATGCACGGAGGCGTTGCCTGGTTGGCGCAGTGGCTGCGGGTCAGGTTGTCCGGCCTGGCGGCGACCTTCAGTCGGCCCCTGGACGGCGGCGTTCCAAGGCTCCTGCAGGCTCAACGGGCTGCCCGTCCTGGAGCCCGAAGTCAGCGCGTCGAACCCTGTCAGTGGGTCGTCGCTTCTGGCCACGGACGATTCGAGCAGCCAGCCCAGAGGATCAGCCGTGTGGGGATGGGCAGTCGTCGTCATGGCGGCGCTGGGGTGACCAGAGCGTGTCCGATCGATCTCGCCCCCACTTTGCTGCCACCGCCAGCGGCTGGCTCGCCGACCGGTGTCTGCCGGTGCCCCGTAAGATCGTTTGTTCACGAAGATGCTGGATGCCCCGCGCGAGCGCCGGTTCCGGGCCCAAGACCAATTCCGCCAAGCGGTCAGCCAGCAGCAGCAGCAAGAGCGAGCCTCCGGCCCTCACGCTCCATGACAAAGCCGCTGCGCTGGAGGGCAGTCGCAGCCTCAGCGGCGGCTCCCTGGAGGACGTGATCCGGGTGCGGGGCGCGCGCCAGCACAATCTCAAGAACGTCGATCTCACCATCCCCCGCAACCGCCTGGTGGTGTTCACCGGCGTCAGCGGCAGCGGCAAGAGCTCCCTGGCCTTCGACACGATCTTCGCCGAGGGGCAGCGCCGCTACGTCGAGAGCCTGTCGGCCTACGCCCGCCAGTTCCTGGGTCAGGTGGACAAGCCCGACGTCGATGCGATCGAGGGGCTCTCCCCGGCGATCTCGATCGACCAGAAGTCCACCAGTCACAACCCGCGTTCCACCGTCGGCACGGTGACGGAGATCCAGGACTATCTGCGGCTGCTGTTCGGCCGTGCCGGTGAGCCCCACTGTCCCCAGTGCGAGCGTTCGATCCGGCCCCAGACCATCGATGAGATGGTCGATCACATCCTCACCCTGCCGGACGGGACCCGTTACCAGTTGCTGGCGCCGGTGGTGCGCGGCAAGAAGGGCACCCACGTCAAGCTTCTGTCCGGCCTGGTGGCCGAGGGCTTCGCTCGGGTGCGCATCAACGGCGAAGTGCGGGAGCTGGCCGACAACATCGAGCTCGACAAGAATCACGCCCACAACATCGAGGTGGTCGTCGATCGCCTGGTGGCCCGCGAGGGGGTGCAGGAGCGGCTCACCGATTCGCTGCGCACCGCCCTCAAGCGCGGCGAGGGACTGGCCCTGGTGGAGGTGGTGCCCAAGGCCGACGAACCCCTGCCGGACGGGGTGGAGCGGGAGCGGCTCTATTCGGAGAACTTCGCCTGCCCGGTGCATGGGGCGGTGATGGAGGAACTCTCGCCGCGGCTGTTCTCGTTCAACAGCCCTTATGGCGCCTGCGCCGACTGCCACGGCATCGGCTTCCTGCGCAAGTTCACCATGGAGCGGGTGATTCCCGATCCCAGCCTGCCCGTCTATGCGGCGATCGCCCCCTGGAGTGACAAGGACAACTCCTATTACTTCTCCCTGCTTTATTCGGTCGGCGAGGCCTTCGGCTTTGAGCTCAAGACCCCCTGGAACAAGCTCAGCGAGGATCAGCGCCAGGTGCTGTTGCACGGCAGCCAGGAACCGATTGCGATTCAGGCCGACAGCCGCTACCGCAAGGGTCAGGCCTATGTACGCCCCTTTGAGGGCATCCTGCCGATCCTGGAGCGCCAGCTGGGTGATGCCAGCGGTGAATCCGTTCGCCAGAAGCTGGAGAAGTTTCTGGAATTGGTGCCCTGCGCCAGTTGCCGGGGCCTGCGGCTGCGGCCCGAAGCCCTGGCGGTCAAGGTGGGCCCCTACGCCATCCATGAGCTGACGGCGGTGAGCGTCGGCGAGAGCCTGCGGCGTATCGAGGCGCTGATGGGGGTGGGTGCCAGCGAGAAGGCCGGTCCGTTGCTCAATGCCCGTCAGATCCAGATCGGCGATCTGGTGCTGCGCGAGATCCGCATGCGCCTGAAGTTCCTGCTGGATGTGGGCCTCGATTACCTCAGCCTCGATCGACCGGCCATGACCCTCTCGGGCGGCGAGGCCCAGCGGATTCGGTTGGCCACCCAGATCGGCGCCGGCCTGACAGGGGTGTTGTATGTGCTTGATGAACCGAGCATCGGCCTGCACCAGCGCGACAACGATCGCTTGCTGGCCACCCTCATCAAACTGCGCGATCTGGGCAA
The DNA here is from genome assembly GCA_903831165.1 of uncultured cyanobacterium. Taxonomy (GTDB): domain Bacteria; phylum Cyanobacteriota; class Cyanobacteriia; order PCC-6307; family Cyanobiaceae; genus Cyanobium. The sequence continues at coordinate 111 of CAIKWV010000277.1, read as the reverse complement.
CACCCTGATCGTGGTCGAACACGATGAGGACACGATCCGTGCCGCCGATCACTTGGTGGACATCGGTCCCGGCGCCGGCGTGCACGGCGGCCACATCGTCGCTGAAGGTTC
>CAIKWV010000276.1 GCA_903831165.1 uncultured cyanobacterium | reverse complement strand
CGTCGAGCACCACGGCTTCCACATCAGCCAGGGGATCGTCGCCTTCGCGGTCGATCTCCGCGTAGAGCATGTTGCGGAAGATCTCGGTGGTCATCACCACGATCCGGGCCTCGCGATTGAGGCTCAGATCACCGGTCAGCAAGCCGACGTTGTGGTCGCCGAACTGATGACGGAAATCGCGCAGCTTCTGGTTGGAGAGCGCCTTGAGCGGTGTGGTGTAGAAAACTTTCTGCCCGTGGGCCAGGGCCCGGTGGATGGCGTATTCGCCCACCAGGGTCTTGCCAGAGCCGGTGGGGGCACTCACCACCACCGAGTGCCCCTGGTTGAGGGCATCGATCGCCTCCAGCTGGAAGGGATCGAGGGGGAAGGGAAAGATTTCGCCCAGGGGCGGCAACGAGCCGGGGGTGGGGCGGTCGGGCATGGGGGAATCCTATGGTGCCGGCCCGATCCGGCGTTGAGCGAGCGGGGGTGGTTGTCGCGCCGCCAACCGAGGTTCAGTCCCGCTGCGGCTGGCCCTGGGCAAAACCGCTGGGATCGGGCAGGGCCTCCCAGGCCTGCAGTTCCTCGGCCAGGGCGGCATGCCGCTGGATCGCCTGATCCATGAACAAGGCGGTGCGGATCGTGGTGTCGGGATCCTGCAGGAAGCCATACATCGCCACGCCGGCGGTGATGCAACGCAAGGAGGCCAGTTGCAGGTCGCGGCGGGCCTCGGCGAGGGGGTAGTCCCGGACTCCCCGACTGAGCAATTCGCCGTGCCAGGTCAGCAGAAGGTCCTCCAGCCGACCCTGGCGCTGGGCCACCGGCGCGCTACCGCCCAGCAGAAAGGCCAGGTCGATCGCGCCGAGGCTGCGGCAGGCCCAGGACCAGTCGAGGATGATGGCGGTCGGATCTTCGACGGTGCCGTCGAACAGCAGATTGTCGGCCCGCAGATCCCCATGCACCAGGGTCCAGGGGCGCTCGTGCAGGGCCGCATCAATCGCCTCGCCCTGCTCGAGGACCGCTCGGAACAGCTGAGCGACCCTGGCCCCGAAGCGGATGGCATAGGTGGTGAAGAAATCCTCCAGCAGTTCGGGCTTGGGCTTCTGAAACCAGAAGCTGTGCAGCGGCAGCCAGGACTGCTGCTCCAGGTGAGGATCGAGCCAGAATTCGGCATGGAGAGCCGCCATGCGGCGCACCGAGTCCCTGACATCGGCATGGCTGAGGCCGATCACCTGGTCGCCGGCACGCAGATGGGTGAGATCCTCCATCAGCAACCAACTGATGTCGCCGCCGTGACAGGCAAAGATGGTCGGTTGATGGTTCTTCAATCTGGGAACACAGTGGGTGTACACACCCACTTCGCGTCCAAAGGCGTTGTGGAGGCGGCTCAGCGCATTGAAGTCCTTGTTGGATGTTTCACTTTTGAGCACCACGCTGGCGGGGGCACTGCCGACAGGATCACAGGTGAGATGCAATTTCCAGGTGGTGGACTGGAAGCCGCGGCTTGGTCCCATCGGCTGGATGTCCATGGCGGTGATGGTTGTGCCGAGGGCTTCGCCGATCCAATCCGGATGAGGGTTCTTGACCGTTGAACCCGCAACGTTGGCGCTGGATTCACTGGCGCTCGCAACAGATGTCATACCCTCAAGGGGACTGGGTGATACCAGACTAGATGTCGATCACGCCTGGATCGGACCCACCACGGCATAGAACGACATCGGCTACTCCTGTTCGTGAGTCTGTGCCGCTGATGGGCCGGCCAGGGCGGCGGGCTTGAACGTCAGAAATGTTGTCATGAACGGATGATTGATTTCGTGAGCGGATGATCTCCCTCCAGATTTCGTCATCGCTGATCAAGCTGGTCTCAACCGCCAGGCGGTTGGCAGAAAGGGACCACGCTGTTGGCTATGCCCTGATGCTGCCGATCCCTTGGCGCAGTCGTTGTCCTGGTGCTGCCGATCTTCGCGGAGAAGATTCCATGCCAGGCCATTGGTGGAGGCCCAGTCCTTAAGCAAGCCGTGCTGTTCGAGCCCGATGTTGGGCCGCATCGGGGCGAGCGGCAGGCCGCGCTCCGCCCCCCACCCGCAAAGCCCGACGAACACCGGTGAAGCGTTGGAGCCGGCAGCTGCTTGGCCTGCCGCGGATGGCATCAGCCGGGCTCGCCGACATGAGGCTCCATCCCCCGGACCAGCCGCCGGCCCAGACTGGGCGGCGTTCCTGCCCATGGGACGCCCTGAGCTCCTCTGCCCTCCCCGCTGACCCCTGTGCCGCCGCAGCCCGCGCCACCACGGATGGCGTCACCACTGCCGGCGGCATCAGACCTGGCGGCGCCGGTTCGCCGTCCGCCGCTGGCCCCTCGGCCCCCGACTGGCGCCAGCAGCTGCGCGAGGGCCTGGAGGCCCTGCCCGCCGCCCGCCGCCGTCAACTGCGCAGCCTCGAACCTAGGGCCGCCGCCCAATTCCAGCCTTCGCCAGCCGGGAGCGCGGCCGGAGCCCCGACGGCCGCAGCCAGCGCTGGATCGACGGGCGACCTCATGGCCGGCAGCAACACCGCCGCCGTCGACAACGCTCGATCCGCCCCGGCCGCGACCCCGCCAGCCGCCGCCTTGCCCCTGCTGGATCTGGCCAGCAACGACTACCTCGGCCTCAGTCGCCACCCCGCCGTGCTGGCCGCCGCGGCCTCCGAGCTGGCCGCCAGTGGCCTGGGGGCTGGGTCTTCGCGGCTGGTGAGCGGCACCCGGCCGGTGCACCTGCAACTGGAGGAGTCCCTGGCCGCCTGGCTGGGGCGCGAGCGGGCCTTGCTGTTCCCCAGTGGCTTCCAGGCCAACCTGGCCGCCGTCTGCGCCCTGGCCGATCGTCACAGCCTGGTGCTGGCCGATCGTCTGATCCACCATTCGCTGCTGGTCGGGGTGCGCGCCAGCGGGGCCCGCTTGCAGCGTTTCGCCCACAACGATCCGGCCGACCTGGAGCGTCGTCTGCTGACGGCCCGGCGCCAGCGGCCCTCGGGGCGGCTGCTGGTGCTCTGTGAAAGCCTCTACAGCATGGAGGGCACCAGCCCGCCCCTGGCCGCTCTGGTCGCCCTCTGCGCCCGCCACCAGGCGCCGTTGCTGGTGGATGAGGCCCATGCCCTTGGCCTGCTCGGTCCCGGTGGCCGCGGCCTGGCCCATGGCTTCGCCGAGGTGGCGATCGTCAGCGGCACCTTCGGCAAGGCCTTCGGCAGTGGCGGTGCCTTTCTGGCTGGGGATGCCCTGGTGGGCGACTGGCTGCTGCAGCACAGCGGCGCCTTCCGCTACACCACCGCCCTCGCCCCGCCCCTGGCCGCCGGTGCCCTGGCGGCCTTGGATCGGATTCAGGCCGAGCCCCGCGCCGCCGCGGCTCTGCTGGCCCGCGCCGAGCGTTGGCGCGATGGCCTGGCGGCCGCGGGCTGGCCCCGCCCTCCTGGCCGCGGGCCGATCCTGTCCTTGCTTCTGGGCGATGACGTCTCTGCGCTGGCCATGCAGGAGCGGCTGGCGGCGGCGGGGCTGCTGGCCCTGGCGATCCGCCCGCCCACCGTGCCGGAAGGCACTGCCCGGCTGCGGCTGGTGCTTCGTCATGGCCTGCCCTCCGGCAGCCTGGAGCGATTGCTGATGGCCCTGGGGCCTGGGCCGCTCCCGCCCAAGCCCCGTTGAATCCCCGCGCTGTTGATCCATGGGCTTCGCCGATCCGCTGTCGCCCCAGCCGCCTGTCCCGACTGGGCTGGCTGGTCTCCCTGCTCCTCAGCAGGACGGCCCAGATCCGTCTGCCCACCCCCTGCAGGTGATTGCCATGCACGGCTGGGCCGGCACGGCGGCCGGCTGGGATCCCTGGCGGGCCGAGGCGGAGGCCCGGGGCTGGCTCTGGCGCAGCGGCGAGCGGGGCTACGGCGGCGCAGCACCCTTTCT
>CAIKWV010000275.1 GCA_903831165.1 uncultured cyanobacterium | reverse complement strand
GGTGGCCGCAGGCTCGGATCCGCCGCGGCTGCTGATTCACCTGCCGGGCTTCACGGAAGACACCGTGACCCAAACCCCGGTGCTCGGGCTCTACCGCAGTGGCATCCGGTTCCGAAAGGCGCTGGGCACCCTGATTCGCGAGGCGGCCGCAGGCCAGGTGCCGACGGAGACGATCGACGCCTTCGTGGCCACGGAGCCTGAGACCCTGGCCATGGCCGATACCTGGCTGCAAGCCCAGCTTCAGGCCGATGGCGGTGGCCTCTACGAGCAGATCCGCTCGACCCCTGTGCTGGAGGTGGTTGAGCAGCTGCTCAGCGACGGCCCTCTCTGCAAGCAGATCAACTCGGCCGATGCCCGCGATCAGTTCCTGCGAGCCATGGAGGCCACGTTGGGGCTGCCTGGCAACTGGCATCGGCCATCACCGCAAGCCACTCCTGAGTCCGATGACAGCGACGATCTCGGTGCGGCGATCAGCAACGCCGTGAATGCTGTGCTGACAACGGCCCTCGCCCAGGCCAACACCAGCCAGGCGGACTGGGGGCCAAACCGGCCGGCCACCAGACAACAACGGGATGACCTGGCGTTCATCCTCACCAGCTGGGCCCTGGTCGTCGAATACGTCCACGACCTCAAGCGTGCGCCGAGGGGAGCCGCGGCAGAGGCCGCCAAGGCCGTCCCAGCGCGTTTGGTCACCACTTGCCGAGAGCTGGCCAGCCATCTGCGAGCACGTCACACCGCCTTCTATCAGCGCACTGCCGATGAAGCCGAGCTGCTACTCAGCGAAGAGCGCCAGCTGGCCAAAGCGGAAGACCTGGGCCGGATCGACACCTTCCGCTTCGAGGAGAGCACGGTCCTTGAGGCCGCGCTCGATGCCCTCCAACACCAGCAGTTCCGCAGCGCCGCCCAATGGGCAGGCCAGCGCCTCAGCAGCGATGGCCAGCAGCAGAGTGATTCCTTCTGGCTGCAGCAGGATCCCGCCCGCAACGAGACCTGGCAGTTGATCGCCGCCGCCGCCCGCCTCGGCGAGGCGATCACCCACGCCGGTGATCTGCCCCGCAACCTGCCTTCCCTCGAACAGGCGGTGACGCGCTACGTGGAACGCGGCGCCGCCGTGGATCAGGCCCACCGTCTGCTGGAGCAGCGGCGCCTCAAGGCCCTCGCGCCCCAGATCCCGGCCTTCGAGCGGCTGCTGGTGGAACTCGATGGTCTGCGCCAGCTCTGGCGCCAGTGGGCCGACCGCTGGGCGATCGCCTTCAACGCTCTCTGCAAGGAACACGGATTCCTGCCCGATCCTTCCTTGCAGCAACGGCAGCTCTTCCACGAGGAAGTGGAACCACTACTGCGCAACGCCCAGAACCGCGACAGCCAGCGCTGCGCCGTGTTCCTCGTCGATGCCCTCCGCTACGAGATGGCGATCGATCTGTTCCAGCAGCTGCAGGACACCCCGGCCTCGACTGTGCAGCTCAAGGCTCGGCTGGCGGAGCTGCCCACGATCACTGCGGTGGGGATGAATGTGCTGGCGCCGGTCGTCTCGCAGGGACGCCTCAGCCCCAGCCTCTCCTCCAACGATGGCGGCGCCGTCCAGGGATTCCGTGCTGGCGAATTTCTGGTCACCAACCCCGACACGCGGCTGCGCGCTATGCAGGCCCGCACTGCCAGTGGCACCTGCCTCAAGCTCAGTCTCGAGGAGGTCACCAGCCTCAAGGCCGACACCCTCAAGAAGAAGGTGGAGCAGGCACGCCTGCTGATGGTGCACAGCCGCGAAGTCGATGACGCCGGCGAGAAAGGGGTAGGCCTTGATGTTTTCGAGCGCGTGCTGCGCGACCTCCGCTCGGCCTGGCAACGACTCCGCACCGCTGGCGTCCGCAACTTCGTGATCACCTCGGACCACGGTTTCCTGCTCAATGAAGGAGCGCCGCCGGCCGTGCGTCGCCACGGGAACAAGACAGACCCCTCCCGCCGCCACGTGTTTCGTCCCCATGCGGCCAATCACGACGGGGAAGTGCGTGTGGCCCTGGCTGATCTCGGCTACCAGGGTGTGGAGGGTCAGTTGATGATGCCGGAGGACACCGCCGTGTTCGACACCGGCAAGCACGACATGCGCTTCGTGCATGGCGGCAACAGCCTCCAGGAGCGACTCATTCCGGTGCTCACGATCGAGCATCGCGAGAAGCCCGGTGGTTCGACCCAGGAGTTCAAGATCGTTGCCCAGCAACGGCAGGATGTGGCCGGCCTCCACTGCCTGGAAATCCAGGTGAAGACGGTGGAACAGCTTGCCCTGTCCTTCGGCAGTCGCAACCGCATCGAGCTGGCGCTGAAGTGCCCCGATGATCCCGATCTGCAGGTGGAACTGCACCAGACCCGTGGGGCGGACCAACCCAAAGGAAGCGTGGTTTATGCCCCAGTCGGGCAACGCTTCGAGTTGTTCTTCCGCCTCAGCGGCACCAGCCAGGAGAAGGTGCGGGTGGAGGTGTTCCACCCTGGCGCCACGGATCAGGT
>CAIKWV010000274.1 GCA_903831165.1 uncultured cyanobacterium | reverse complement strand
GGGTGAAGCAACTGCCATCGGGCAACGCCGCCAAAATCCGCTGCCGGTAGGCCTGGGCTGCAGCCACGGTGGTGATCGGCGGCGACAGGTTCGGCATCACAATCGCCCGGCCGAACTGGGCCGCCGTCAACGGCGCCACCGCCTGCAGCAGGGCACCATCGCGCAGATGCACATGCCAGTCGTCGGGGCGACGCAGGCTGAGCTGGGCCGGAGGGGCGCTCATAGGATCAGGGCGATGGGGGGAATTTAGGTGGGGGTGGCTGGTTGTTGGTTGTTAGTGCTAATGGGTCGTTCAATTGTGGGCGATGCATTGGATGATCAGGGTTAAGGAGGCTTTGGAGGTGTTGTTTGGTTTCGGATATTCCGCCTCCAGGCAGTGCCCGGTTAGTGAGCTCGTCTGGTTATGTCGATTGAGTCTTTTGCTTGCCCGAGCTGGATTTTCTATCTCAAGAATGAACTTTATGTGCTGATCTGTGATCTGGTTCTGGCTCTCTGGTCTGTTGGGGGCAAGGTGCTCCTTGGCGGAGATAAATCGACGGAGCCCCGCCGTGAAAGTTGTTGTCGTTGACCTGACGGTTTTCTGGCCTCAGAGCCTGATGGGCGCTACAGCCCGGAAAGCTCTATTGATTGGATTCAACGCTTCTTCCCCTTCCCCAGATCCCCCGTCACCAGAAAGCCACTGACCGCCAGCAGCAACACGCTCAGGCAGAAGAAGGCCAGCGACGGTCCGTCGACGATCGTCAATGACAACATGGCCTTGAAGGCTGAGACGATCAGGGCCACCACCAGCACCTTGACCAGCTTTTCCTTGAGCTGATCGAGGTCACGAATCTCAAGCAGACCTTCGCCGACCCGGCTGGCACTGCGGGCCGAATCGATCGGCGAGATCAGCAGTTCATAGACGCCGTAGCCGAAGATCAGCAGGGCGATGCCGATCAGATACAGGTCAATGCCCGTCACCACGCTGCCCAACAGTCTGGCGATGTAGCTCTTGTGAGATTCGCTCTCGATGCTGGCCAGGCCCAGGATCGCCTTGCCGATTTCCATGGTGCCCAGCACAAAGGTGATGCAGGTGCTGGCCAGGCTCATGATCACCGGCAGGATTGCGATCAGTCGCAGGCGCCACAACACCTTCTCGAAGCGATGCTCGTAGCGTTTGAGACGTGGCTGCAGGGACGACTGCTCAACGGTCACGGATCAACGCCATCGGATCAACAGCCTAGAGAATCTCTGGTACCGCCTTACCACCCGCACCCATGGCCCCCTGGGACGCGTGTCCCAGTTGCGTGCAGGCCCGCTTTCCTGGGGGAGGTGTCCTGCTCCTGCCTAAGTTTCAGGGATCTGTTGCCGATCGTGCTGCGGCTGCCCACCGATGTCTGATCTCGCCCAGCCCAGCGCCGTGGCGCTCTGGATTCAGCCCCGCGCCAGCCGGGATGCGGTGGTGGGGGAGCGGGACGGGGCGATCGCCATCCGGCTTCAGGCCCCACCGGTGGACGGTGCCGCCAATGGGGCCCTGGTGCGTTTCCTGGCCGGCCGCCTGCGGGTGCCCCCCCGCGACGTGCAACTGGTTCGTGGGCTCACGGGCCGGCGCAAGTGGGTCAGCGTCGCCGGCCTGGAGGCTGCTGTGGTCCGGCAGCGGTTGCTGGCCGGCTGAGGTTTCACTGGCCCTGGACCCGCTCCAGGGAGCCGACCGTCAGGTTGTTTGGATCGGTCTGCAAATAGAGGTAGCCGCCGCCATTGGCCAGCACCACGGCCCGATAGTTGTAGACCGTGCCCAGGGAATCCACTTGCCGGATCGTGGCCAGGCAGTCGGGGCTGACCGTGATGCTGCCCTTGTAGGTCGCCTCCTCGATCGTGGGGCCGAAGCTGGCGACGGCGATGCCCTTCACCTGGCCCTGCTGCCACTGTTCGTGCTGCACCACCGCATTCGCTTGCCAGCTCTGGCCCTTGCGGCTGTGGCCCGTCTGCATGCTCACCACGGCGCCATCCAGCAGGGCGCTGCTGCAGCTGCTGGCGGGTTGTCGGTACCAGCGGGAGATCAGCAGCACATCGGGCAGGGTGCCGAGCGAGAAGCGCGGATACCCCTGGGGATCAAGCACCGCCTGGCTGGGGCTGGTGGCCGTGCCGTAGCTGCGGCTGATCGAGGCCCGGCAGTTGGAGATCGCCCGGAAGCTGCCGGTGTACGTCGTCTCGGCGTAGCGGCTGCCACGTCGCTCCAGGCGCACCCCCTGCAGGGTGCCGTCCGGCTTCCAGGTTTCCTGCAGGATGCGCGCCACCGGTTCGGCGCTGGACTGTCCCTGGCCCATCACCACGTAGCGACCGGGCTGGGGCGGCGCGCACTGCAGTTCCACGGCGCCGGCGGGCCGGGTCAGCAGGGCCCCTGCCAGGCCGGTGGCGGACACCACGCCCAGCAGCAGGGAGACGGGAAGCAGGGAACGGACGGTCATCGAAGGGGAATCAGGCCCGAGCCTGTTTATAGCCAGCGACCGGTTTCCCAACCTGAAGACCGCAGCCGGGGCCGACTCCGCTCAGAGCTTTTTCAGCCGGCTGCCCAGCAGGAACACCACCGCCATCGCCAGGTAGCCCAGGGCCCAGCCGCTGCCGGTGCCCCAGCCCGGATTCGGCACCGTGTCGGCGCTGGTGAAGCGCCAGGCGTGCAGCAGGCCCACCCAGGAGCCGGCGGCGGCCACCAGGGCGCAGAGGGCGGCGGCCCGGAAGCGCTGCTCGATCACATAGACGAGCATGCCCGCCAGCAGCATCGCCGCCACGATCTGCCCCTGTTCGAGGGCAAACGCGCCCGCCGCCCAGATGTCGGCCTGTTGCAAGGGCGGCAGCAGGGCCGCGGTGAACGGATGGGCGGCGCTGCCGGCTCCACCGGCCCGCAGGCCCGACTTCAGCAGCAGGGAGCCCCAGCCGGCCAGGCCGGGCAGCAGCCCCAGGGCCACGGCCGGCGCATGGCGCGTTGGCGTGGCCTGAAAGGCCTGGGCCGCGATGATCAGGGCGATGTAGAGCACGATCGCCATGCCGGCCTCGATCGGCACCAGCTGGCCGATCAGCCCGAACAGCCCCAGCAGGCAGCCCAGGCCCATCACCAGTCCGTTCAGCCACGAGTAGCCGATGCGGGCGCCCATGCCCTTCCAGCCGGGATGGCCGATGTAGATCGTGGTGGGGAAGCAGGAGCCCAGCAGAGCGGCCACCACGGTGCCGATACCGTTGATCAGCAGCGAGCCGCGCACTGGGTAGTCGTCGCCGGCGACGGCGGCACTCTCGATGTTC
>CAIKWV010000273.1 GCA_903831165.1 uncultured cyanobacterium | reverse complement strand
CGAGGCGTTGATCATCACCTGCCAGACGCGGCAGACGCCGCCTGAGCCCGCGCAGCCGCTGAGATTGCGGCAACCGGAGCAGCGGGGAGGGGTCAAGGTCATGTGTGACGGTTGAGCAGCCGCACACTTTAGGCCCTGGCTAGTCGCCCGCTCACAGGGCGATGGCGCTGGCGTTCAGGGCCGGACCGCCGCTGAGCTCGAGTTGAAAATCCGTGGCCAGGCTGCCCGTGCAGTTGCCCTCCAGTAGGCCATTGCCGTTGCTGAGCAGGCCGTAGCGCAGCTGGCCGAGGCCGCTGAAGGGGGCGCTGCCGATCCAGACGAAGGCCTGGTTGCCGCCCTGATCCGAGCGGGCATCGATACTGGCCAGGTCGATCCGGTCGCCGCTGCTCCAATCGCTGATCAGGTCCCGGCTGCCACTGCCATTGCCGGCATCGCCCGGGGTGGCGAACAGAAACAGATCCGCTCCTTCGCCGCCCAGCAGGCTGTCGGCGCCGGCGCCCCCCTGGAGGCTGTCATTGCCCGCGCCCCCGTCCAGTCGGTTGGCCGCGCTGCTACCGCTGAGGTTGTCGGCGAAGCGGGAGCCGATCAGATGTTCGAAACCGCTCAGCAGATCGCTGCCGGAGCCGCCGGTGCTCTGGGCCGTGGTCAGTGCCAGGCTCACCTTCACGCCGGCCGTGGCTGAGCTGTACGTCAGGGTGTCGCCACCCTGGTGGTTGCCGCCGATCAGGGTGTCGTTGCCCGGTCCGCCATCGATCAGGTCGTCGCCATCGCCGCCGTCCAGGCGGTTGGCAGCCCCATTGCCCAGCAGGCGATCGCCGCCGCTGCCGCCGATCAGATGTTCGATCGCCAGCAGGGTGTCCATGCCGCCGCCACCGCTGGCCTGGGGTCCCGTCAGGCCGAGATCGACCACCACCGCGTTGACGACACCGGCGTAGGAGGCAGTGTCGAGACCATCGCCGCCATCGAGCAGGTCGTCCCCTTCGCCACCGAGCAGGGTGTCATTGCCCGTGTTGCCGCTCAGCTGGTCGTTGCCGGCCAGGCCCTGGAGCTGGTCGTTGCCGCCCAGGCCGTCCAGCCAGTCTTCGCCGCTGCCGCCTTTGAGCGTGTTGTCGGCGCTGGTGCCGCTGATCAGATTGCTGACCATGCTTGAGAGGGTGCGCGCCGCCCAACTGGTGCCGTCGCCGAAGCGCAGGGTCTGGAGTGGGTTGTAATTATTCTGGACGTTGCCATCGCGGAAGAAGTCTTCAACGTCGATCGATTCGCCGCTGTTGAGGATGTTGATTCTCAGCCGATTACCCGATCGGGTCAGCTTGATGTCGAGCGGCTTGATCTGGCGATCGAGGCTCAACACGTTCTGACGGGATGTGCTGGCGTCGTAGTAGGCGGCCAGGGTGTCATTGCCGTCATAGAGAGCATATTGATACACATTGTTCCCCAGTCCTCCCGTGATCGTGTCGTTGCCGCCACAGCCACTGATCGTGTCGTTACCGCCGCCGCCGTTGATGCGGTCATGGCCGGAGCTGCCGACCAGCTCTTCCGCCGCGGCGGTCCCGGTGAGCGCCAGGTCCACCAGGTTCTGGATTCCCCAGACCGTGCCCTCCTGAAAGCGCACCTGCTGCAGTGGTGTGCCGAGAACGTAGTAGGAATCGGCGCGGAAGAAGTTTTCCAGCGTGATCTGGTCGCTGCTGCCGGCAATTCGGAGATCCAGATTCAATCCCCAGCCATACCGACTCGCCGTGATATCCGTTGGCATGATGCTGGAGCCGAATTCGAGGCTGTTGATATCGCTGGGGGTGTAATTCCAGCTGGCGCCGATCGTGTCCTGGCCGTCGCCTCTGTTGAAGCGGTAACGGTTGTTGCCTTGACTGCCATTGATCGCGTCCTGACCAGGGCCGCCCTCGATGGTGTCATCGCCAGCATCCCCCCAGATGGTGTCATTACCGCT
>CAIKWV010000272.1 GCA_903831165.1 uncultured cyanobacterium | reverse complement strand
GGGCCTCAGCTGCCGCGGCAGGCTGTCGCAGCGCGGATCCCCGATCGCCGCCAGCAGCACCGCATCGGCGTTGCGGCAGGCCTCCAGGGTGCTGTCGGGCAAGGGGACCCCGTGGGCATCGATCGCCGCCGCGCCGATCGGCTGCTCGTCGTAGCTGAGGCTGAATCCGTGGCGCGCCGCCACCGCATCCAGCAGCTGGCGGGCCACTGCCGTGATCTCCGGGCCGATGCCATCGCCAGGCAGGAGCGTGATCCGGTGGCTGCTCATCAGAAGGGGTGTCGGCGCAACGGGCGAGGTTACTGGTCCGTTCCGCTGTCAGCAGCGCTGGCCTGGGAGGCCGCCGCTTCGCCGCTCGCCTTGATCTGGCGCAGGGTGCGGGCCATCTCGGGCAGTTTGTTGAACACGGCCGAGCAGCGCAGCCAGAGCCGATTGGGAATGGCCGGATAGCCGCTGACCACTTCGCCGGCGGCCACTTCGCCATGGATGCCGGATTTGGAGGAGGCGATGGCGCGATCGCCGATCACGGCGCGATTGGCCACCCCCACCTGGCCCGCCAGGATCACGCCATGACCCAGCCGGGCGCCGCCGGCGATGCCCACCTGGGCCGCCAGGGCACAGCCCTGGCCCGTGACCACGCCATGGCCGACGTGGACGAGGTTGTCGATCTTGGTGCCGGCGCCGATGCGGGTCTCGCCCACCGCAGGGCGATCGATGGTGCTGCCGCAGCCCACCTCGACGCCATCTTCGAGCACCACCAGGCCGGTCTGGGGCATCTTGCGCCAACCGGCAGCGGTCGGCACGAAACCGAAGCCCTCCGAGCCGATCACGGCGCCGGAATGGACGACGCATTGACGACCCAGGCGGCTGCCGGGGTGCAGCACGGCATGGGCGTGGAGTTCGCAGTCCTGCTCCAGGATCACGTCGTCGTAGAGCACCACCGACGGATGCAGAACGCAGCCGTCACCGACCCTGCTGCCGGCCCCGACCACCACATGGGGGCCCAGATGCACATCACGCCCGAGGCTGGCTGTGCCATGGACCACCGCCGTCGGGTGCACCCCGGGTTCGGGTCTGGGCCGCGGATGGAGGGCTTCCAGGGCTTCGGCGAAGCCCAGCCGTGGATTGTTCAGGGCCACCCAGGCCAGATGGCGTTCGCTGGCCAGCTGTTGCAGTTCGGCGGCATCGGCGCCCTGGGCCGGAATCAGCACGGCGGCGGCTCCACTGGCTGCCAGTGATGCGGCCAGAGCATGGCCTGCCTCCAGAAAGCTGAGCTGGGCCGGGCCGGCCTGATCGAGGGCCTGGGCGCCCGTCAATTCCGGGTCGTCACCCAGATGTCTGGGGGTGGCGTCGCCCACCTCGCTGAGGAGGTTGAGCAGGCTGCTGAAACGCATTCCCCGGTGTCCAGGTCGGGGCGGATCGTAGGCCCTGCGATCAGACGTTGGCGATCAGCACCAACTGGTCGCGGTGGATCACCGCATCGCCCACATCCCCCAGCCGGCGCCGGACCTCGCCCGTGCCCAGGCCGATGATCTTGGACAGCTCTTCGCTGTTGAGACGGCTCAGTCCCCGGGCCAGTTCGCGGCCATCGCTGGCCAGCACCCGCACCGCTTCCCCCCGTTCAAACAGCCCCTCGACCGACTGAATACCCACGGCCAGCAGGGAGGCGCCCCGCTCCAGCAGGGCCCGTTCGGCGCCCTGATCGATCTGCAGGCTGCCCTTGGGCAACAGGGCATGGGCCAGCCAGCCCTTGCGATCGGTGAGCGGTGTGGGGCTTGGTTGGAACACGGTGCCGACCGTTTCGCCAGCCAGCAGGGCTTCGAGAACCCGCGGATCGCGCCCGTCGGCCAGCCGCACGCGGATGCCGCTGGAGGTGGCGATCCGGGCGGCGGTGAGCTTGGTGGTCATGCCGCCGGTGCCCCACTGGCCGCCGCCGCTGGCGACGCTGCTCAGCCGTTCGAGTTCGGCCAGATCACGCACCTCGGCGATGGGACTGGCCTGGGCATCGGTGCGGGGATCACCCGAATAAAGGCTGTCGACATCGGTCAACAGCACCAGTTCATCGGCGCCGACGGCCACGGCCACCAGGGCCGAGAGGGTGTCGTTGTCACCGAAGCGCAGCTCGTCGGTGGCGAGCGTGTCGTTTTCGTTGATGATCGGCACCACCCCCCACTGCAGCAGTTGCTCCAGGGTGTGGCAGGCCCGCTGATAGCGGCGCCTGGAGGCCAGGTCGCCGCGGGTGAGCAGCACCTGGGCCACGGCCAGCCCGCGGATGGCGAAGGCGTCCTGGTAGAGGGCCATCAGTCGCCCCTGGCCGACGGCGGCAGCGGCCTGCAGGGCGGCCAGTTCACCGGGGCGCTTCTCCATGTTGAGCAGTTCGCAGCCCAGGCCCACGGCGCCGCTGGTGACCAGGGCGATGCGTTCCCCCAGGCGTTGCTGGCGACTCAGGCTGGCGGCCAGGTCGGCGATCACCGCGGCGGTGGAGCGATCCCCATCGCCCCGCAGCAGGCTGGTGCCCACCTTGATCACCCGCCGCAGCACGGTGCTTGTGTCCCCCATCAGAGCGTTCCGGTGCCCAGCCAGCGGGCCATGCGCAGCTCCAGATTCTGCAGCCGGTCGTGGCGGCAGGGCAGCCCATCCGCATCGATCGGCTTGACCAACACGGTGTAGAGGCCGAGCCGGTTGCCGGCCAGGACATCGGTGAAGATCCGATCCCCCACCAGGGCGATCTGGGAGGGCGGCAGGCCCAGTTCATTGAGCACGCGCCGCAGGGCGGAGCGCCGCGGTTTGCCGGCTGCGGTGGTGTAGGGCAGGCCCAGGCTGTCGGCGACGCTGCCGATGCGCAGACGGGAGGGATTGTTGCTGAGCAGATGAATCGGCAGCTGTTGCAAGGCATGGCGCAACCACTGCTCGGCGGCCGGCGGCATGGCGCTGTGGCGCCGCGGCAACAGGGTGCGGTCGACGTCGAGCACCAGCGCCCGGATGCCGTGGTCGAGCAGCTGCTCGAGCGGCAACTGGGCGAGCGTGGTGGTCGCCAGCCAGTCAGGAGTCAGCAGCTGCCCCAGCATCAGAGGCCCTGCTCCCGCTCCTCGAGTTCGGCCTCGATGCGGGCCTGCACCCGATCGAACTCCTCGCCCTCCACCAACACGGCCTCGCTGCCCTTGAGGCGGGCCACCACGAAGAAGGGATCGAGCGGAATGTAGAGGCCATAGTCCTGTTCCTCGACCCGGAACTGGATCAGCATTTCGTAGAGGTCGCTTTCGTCGTCCTCGTCGTCGTCCAGCTCGTCCTCGAGTTCGTCGTGTTCCGGTTCATCCAGTTCGCCGCTGACGGTGAGGGTCACGGCCGAGCGCACCAGGGTGAGGTCGTGTTCCTGCAGCACCACATCGGCGACGGAGAGGATCGTCTCGGCGGCGTCGAGCTCCTCGATCACCTCGTCTTCTTCGTCATCGTCCTTGGCGATCCGCACCAGACACACCGGGGTGTCCACGGGGGTCAGCAGGCCGTAATCGTGACCATCGAGCGGGATCAGTTCTTCCAGGAAGCACAGCAGCTGGCGGCCGTTGCTGTCACGGACCACCAGGGTGGGCACATCTCCAGAGGCCGGCATGGCAGGGGAGTCGGCAGTCATGGGGCGGGTGCGTCTCTCCTCAGGATGGAGCAACGACCGGCCGCTGTCCGCTGCGGATGGTCGCCGCAGCGACCGGTTCCGCCGCAGGCCCCTCCCGCAGCCATTGCTCCAGCAGCACCATGGCGGCGGCGCTGTCCAGCCGGCCGCTGCGATCGCCATGCAGACCGAAGCGATCCGCGGCGGCCCAGCTGCTGCTGTGCTCATTGACCCAGGCCAGCGGCAATCCGTGCCCGGCGGCGACCAGGGCCTGGCCCAGCCGTTGCCCGTAGCGGCGGCAGTGAACGGCCTGACGCGTGGGCTGCTGGTCGGCGCCCAGGGGCAGGCCCAGCACCAGCGCCCGCACCTGCCGCTGCCGCACCAGGACCAGCAAATGGGTCAGATCCCGCTCAAAGGGGCCGCGCAGCAGGGCTGGCAGGGGCGTGACCGTCAGTCCCAGCGGATCGCAGCCCGCCAGCCCGATGCGCCGATGCCCCACATCGAGGGCCAGGGCCGAGCAGGGTCCCAGCAACCGTCCGTTGGTCCCGTCGGCGTTCGGGGCCGGATCTGATCCGTCAGCCGGGTTGGGCATTCTTGGAGTCGGGGGCGTCAGCTTCCGAACGGACCCACGGGGGTGGGCAGGGGGCGGCGACGAGGTTGGAATTGCTCGAGCACCGCCTCAATCCGGCGGGCGGCCCGTTCGGCGGGCTGGGGGCCGTGACGGCGCCAGACACTGCGCGCCATCAGCACCTGTTCCCCCTGGGGTTCGGCGCCGAGCCGTTGCAGCCAGTCATGGCGGGGGCTATCGGCCACATCACTGACCAGCCAGAGGGTGGATCCGGGTGGGGCGTAGCGGCGCAGCAGCAGCTCCGCCGCCGGGCCGAGCAGGTGCAACCAGGCGGGATGGAGGGTGAACTCCACCCGCTGCCCCCCACCCGGTTGGTCGGCCAGCCAGCGCACGCCGGCCACCGCTTCGTTGCGGTTGGTGTCCAGCAGCAGCCAGCCCCTGGTGCCGCTCTGATCGAGCAGATCCTCGATGCGGCGATCAAGGAGTTGGCGCAGCTGGGCGGGGCAGGAGGCCTGCTCGAGATGCCAGAGCAAGGGGGCCGTGCGGCGGTTCAGCGCCCGCAGCTGCAGGTTGGCGGGGAGGGACGGGGCCGCTCCGGTGGTCGCAGCCGCCTGCCAACGCCAGATCTGGTCCGTGCGCTGGGGTTGAAAGCCCTGCTCCCGCAGCACCGCCAGCCGGGTGCTGTCCAGACTGGAGGCGGTGGCGATCCAGCTGGTGGCCCCCCGGGCCCGCTGGATGGCTTCCCGCAGCAGGGCGGCGGCGACAGCATGGCGACCGGAGCAGGACGGATCGTCGTGGGGCTGAAGCGCCAGCCGCAGATGCTCCACCTGCCAGCTGCTGCCGCTGCGGTTGAGGCGCCGGCAGATGATCAGGCCTAAGACCTGATGACGGCCGCTGGAGAGGGTCCGCAGCGCCACCAGCACCTCGGCGGCCAGCGGTGGACGATGCAGGAGGGCGGTCAGCAACCGATCCGGCATCGCCAGCAGCAGGCTGCGCTGCAGGAGTGGCTGCAGGGGCAGGAAGGCGGGATCGTCCAGCAGGGGCAGATGCCAGCCCTGGAGGGGCTGAATCACCCAGTGACCAAGACCTTGCGCCGGAGCCCCCGCGTCCACCGGCTGGCCCGGCACTGAGATGGTCACGCTGGAAGGCACGTGGGCAGAAGCAGGCGGTGGTGAGGAAATCGTTCAATCCCTGAATCTGAGTTTAGGCGGGACGAACCAGCACAAGCGGCGTGCGCTCGTTGGCGTTGCCGGCGGGGTTGGGCCGCAGGGCCCGCATCAGCAGCTCCTCGTCACAGTCACGGCTGCTGGCGAGCACCTTGACCCGGCCGAGGTCGTTGACATCGACCACCGCCACGGCCACGCCCAGGGCCGAGGCGACCCGGTTGCAGAACAGGTCCGGGGCGTCGGGCCCGAGCACCAGCGTCTGGTCGTAGGGCGGGGTGGTGCCGGTGACATCGTCGATCAGCCGGGCCTGGTCCCCGGCGAGGCGATAGAACCCCCCTTTGACGCCCACCAGCTTGAGGGCACTGCCCGCCAGCCAGGCGCAGAGCACCCGGGCCGGGCCGACGACGTCGATCAGGGTCTGCAGTCCACAGGCGGTGGCCAGGCTGCTGGTGGGGTGGAACACACGGCAGAGCAGCCGCGAGAGCATGGAGGGCTCCACCGTGGAGGGGTGGTGGTAGCGCCCCTGCATCACCGCCAGCGGTGTCTCGCCGATGGTGAGCACATCGCCCGGCTGCAGCAGGTGGCCGGTGTAGTGCTCAAGCACCTGCTGGGGTTCGTCGAGCACGCCCAGCAGGTGGGTCTTGACGGGCAGCACGCGGCAGCGTTCGCCTTCGCGCCAGCTGGCGATCGCCGCGGGGGTGGGCTCGGGTTTCTGCACGGGCACCAGCAGGCCATCCCGCCGCAGCAGGCGACCGAACGGGCCGTAGTTGATCCACTGGATGTCCAGCCAGACCGTGTCGACCATGGCCTCCAGGTCGGCACCGGCCGGTCCAATGAGGTTGATGCGCACATGGGCGGCGGTGCTCCTGTGCCCTTTGACGATGTAAGCGGCCCAGTAGTGATCGGCCCGGGCCTCCTCGTCGGGATGCAGGGGGGTGATGCGCACCTCGGAGCGGACTTCGGTCAGATCGGCCCGGCCCAGCAACACCGGCTGCACGCTGATCTCGGGGACGAAGACCTCCATGCGGCCATGGGGGTTGTGGATACTGACCTCGCCCGTGATCTCCAATCCCTGGGCCTTGCGTTTGACCTGGAAGGCTCCCGGAATCAGCCGCAGCGGCGAGGCTGGGCGCAGCCGGTGGCGCAACTCCAGCCACAGAAGGCAGAGGCCGAAGAGCAGCAGCAGGACGAGGAGGAAGGAGATCGGGAGCGGCAAGCCTGAAACCCAACGGGTCGCGAACTGCCGGAGCGTAGATGCGGCGATGGCCCTAGGTTCCCAGCATTGGCACCGGCGGGACGACTGGCATGCGCAAAACCTTTGTTCTCGACACCAATGTTCTGCTGCACGACCCCAATGCCCTGACCAAGTTTCAGGACAACAACGTGGTGGTGCCGATCGAGGTGGTCGAGGAGATCGACCGCTTCAAGCGG
>CAIKWV010000271.1 GCA_903831165.1 uncultured cyanobacterium | reverse complement strand
TGACCTGGCTGCAGAATCTCGACCTGCGCCTGCTGCTGGACCTGCTGTTCGCCACGGCCTTGGGGGTGCTTCTGCTGGGCCGGGTGACCGAGTCGCGCACCCTCTGGCTGCTGAGGGGCTATCTGTTTCTGGTGGCGCTGGCGTGGGTTGTGCAGCGCTACGCCAACCTTCCACTGACCAGCAAGCTGGTCGATGCCCTGGTGCTGGCCTGCAGCATGGCCCTGGCCATCCTCTGGCAGGGCGAGCTGCGCCGGCTGATGGAGCTGCTGGGGACGGGGCGCTTCGCGGTGCTGTTCGCCGATCGCAGCCGGGATCAGCTGGCTTCCGGCTCGGTCAGCATCCTCACCGAAGCGGCCGGGCGCCTTTCCCAGGCCCGTCGTGGCGGACTGATCGTGCTCGATCTCGGCAGTGATCTGCGCCCCGAAGATTTTCTCAACCCCGGCATTCCGCTCGATGCCCAGCTCTCGGTCGATCTGGTGCTCAACCTGTTCGCCGTCGACACCCCCCTCCACGACGGTGCCGTGCTGGTGCAGCACAACCGCATCGCCGCCGCCGGGGTGATTCTGCCCCTGTCCCGTCAGGGTCTCAACCGCTACGGCACCCGCCATCTGGCGGCCCTGGGGCTCACCGAGCGCCATGCCCGCTGCCTCTGCATCGTTGTCTCCGAGGAGACGGGCACCCTGTCCCTCGCCCGCCAGGGCCGGCTGGAGCGGCCGATTACCAGCAGCCGCCTCCACGACCTGCTGACCGCCAGCCTGGCGTCGGTGCCGTCCGGGCGTACCCTGACTCCGGACCTGCCGCCGGAAGCCCGCGGATGAGTCGCGCCCTGGCGACCACCCCCAGTACCCCCCATCAACCGCTGCCCTCCCAGCTGGATGGAGCGCGGTTGCCCTCCCATGTGGCGCTGATCATGGATGGCAACGGCCGTTGGGCCCGCCAGCGAGGTCTGCCGCGGGTGATGGGTCACCGGGCCGGCGTCGAGGCGCTCAAGCGCACCCTGCGGCTCTGCAGCGACTGGGGCATCGGCGCGTTGACGGCCTACGCCTTCTCCACCGAAAACTGGAGCCGGCCCGGCGAGGAGGTGACCTTTCTGATGACGCTGTTTGAAAGCGTGCTGGCCCGGGAGCTGGAGGCGCTGGAACGGGAGCAGGTGCGGATCCGTTTACTCGGCGACCTCGAGGCCCTGCCCCGGCGCCTTCAGGATCTGATCACGGACGCCACCGCCCGCACCGCCGCCAACGCCGGCATTCACTTCAACGTCTGCACCAACTACGGCGGCCGCAGCGAGCTGGTGCGAGCCGCCCGCCACCTGGCCCAGCGCGCCGCCGCCGGCGAGCTGGATCCGGCCAGCATCGATGAGACCCTGTTCGCCGCCGAGCTGTTCACCGCCGGCGAGGTCGATCCCGACCTGCTGATCCGCACCAGTGGTGAGCAGCGCATCAGCAATTTCCTCCTGTGGCAGCTGGCCTACGCCGAGCTGCACATCACCGATGTGCTCTGGCCGGACTTCGACCAGGCGGCCCTGCTGGCGGCCCTGCTGGACTACCAGAGCCGCACCCGTCGTTTCGGCGGCATCACCACAGCCCCATGATCACCCGTCACGACTGGTCCCGCCCGGAGATTCAGGCCCTGCTCGATCTCCCTTTGATGGATCTGCTCTGGCAGGCCCAGCAGGTGCATCGGGCGGCGAACCCTGGCTATCACGTGCAGCTGGCGTCCCTGCTCAGCGTCAAGACCGGCGGCTGTGAGGAGGACTGCGCCTATTGCCCCCAGTCGATGCACCACAGCGCCGATGTCGGCGGCCGACCGGAGCTGGAGGTGGAGCCCGTGCTGGCGCGGGCCCGGGCCGCCCGTGACGCC
>CAIKWV010000270.1 GCA_903831165.1 uncultured cyanobacterium | reverse complement strand
CCGTCGGCTCGCTGCTCATGACGGTGGAAGATGAGCGCTTGAGCCTATGACCGCTCCGGTCCTCCCCCCCAGCGCCCGTCATGTCCGACGCTTCCACCGCCGTCTCTGGGGCCTGGGCCGGGGGCGAACCGGTGGTGCTGCGCGATCTCTGGCATCGCTATCCCCAGGCCGCTCCAGAGGCCTGGACCCTGCGGGGGCTGGATCTGAGCCTCGCTCCCGGCGAGCTCGTGGGTCTGCTGGGGCCTTCGGGCTGCGGCAAGACCACCCTGTTGCGCTTGATCGCCGGCTTCGAGCGGCCGGCGCGGGGCAGCGTTGCGATCCACGGCCGCGAGGTGGCCGGCGAGCAGCGCTGGCTTGCCCCGGAACGGCGGGGTGTCGGCAGGGTGTTTCAGGACTATGCCCTGTTTCCCCATCTCGATGCATGGGCCAATGTCTGTTTCGGGCTCAAGCCGAGTGACGATCGCGGCCGGGCCGCCTGGCTGCTGGAGCTGCTGGGGCTGAGCGGCCTGGAGCGCCGCTATCCCCATGAACTCTCCGGTGGGCAGCGGCAACGGCTGGCGTTGGCCCGGGCCCTGGCCCCCGGTAACTCGGTGTTGCTGCTCGATGAGCCCTTCTCCAACCTCGATGTCGAGGTGCGCCTGCGGCTGCGCAGTGAGCTGCCGGCGGTGTTGGCCGAATGCGGCGCCAGTGCCCTGCTGGTCACCCACGATCCCGAGGAGGCGATGGCGATCTGTGATCGGGTGGCGGTGCTGCGGGACGGCCATCTCGATCAGTGCTCCACCCCGTTGCAGCTGGTGCAACGACCGGCCACGGCCTTTGTCGGGCGCTTTGTGTTGCAGGGCAACCTGCTGCCGGTTCAGCGGCAGGGGGATCGGTTGCTGAC
The DNA here is from genome assembly GCA_903831165.1 of uncultured cyanobacterium. GTDB lineage: Bacteria > Cyanobacteriota > Cyanobacteriia > PCC-6307 > Cyanobiaceae > Cyanobium. The sequence continues at coordinate 4,624 of CAIKWV010000270.1, read as the reverse complement.
CGCGCTGGGGCCGTTCGCCTTCGAGGCCGCTGCGCCCGCGAACCGGGCCGGGGGCCTGCCCAACGCCACCCAAACCAGCGACATCAGCGACACCGCCGAGCTGCAGCTGCTGCTGGCCGCCGACGGCCTGGAGCTGGAGCCCGCCGCCGATGGGCCCTGCCGGGTCCTAGGCCGCGAGTTCCTGGGCCATGGCTGGCTGTATCGGGTGGCTTGCGGCGCCATCACTTTGCGGCTGCGCCTGCCCTTGCAACAGGACCATCCCGTCGGCCTGGCCTGCGCGTTGACCATCCGTCCGGGGCAGCGGGCCCTGCTCTACCCAGGGGCCCACGGCGTGCGCAGGCTGGCCGCAGCCTGAAGCCCAGCCCCCTCAGCCCTTGTAGTGGTTCTTGCTCTCGCGCAGCCGGGCCAGCTCGCTGGCGTCTGAGCTGCGCACGAACAGGTTGGTGGCCCGTTCCAGGGCGACGCTGCTGGGGATCGTCGCCTCACCGCGGGCCCTCAGCTGGCGCACCGCCGCCAGCCGCTTGGCGATGGCGGCGTCCTGCGGGGCCTCATGGGCGGCCCAGCGCAGGTTGCCCTCGGTGTACTCATGGGCGCACCAGACCCGGGTGGCGGGATCGAGGGCCGTGAGCCGCTGCAGGGCCTGGTGCATCTGCTCGGGGCTGCCTTCGAACAGGCGGCCGCAGCCGCCGGCGAACAGGGTGTCACCGCAGAACAGTTCGGCGCCTTCGCCCTGTTCGGCCGGCAGGTGAAAGGCGATGTGGCGGCTGGTGTGGGCCGGCACCTCCAGGACGTCGACGCTGCGGCCCAGGAGCGTGAAGCGATCCCCCTCGGCCACGCCGCGGGTCTGGAAGGGGATGCGGGCGATATCGGCGCGGCTGGCCACCACCTCGGCTTGGGGCCAGCGGCGCAGCAGGGCCGGGGTGCCGCCGATGTGGTCGCTGTGGTGGTGGGTCTGCAGCACGGCGATCAGCTGCAGCCCGCGCTGCTCCAGCCAGGCGATCACCGGCTCGGAGACGGCCGGATCGACCACGGCGGCCTGCTCGCCGCGCCAGAGCACCGCCACATAGTTGTCCTGCAGCACGGGGATCAGATCCAGCTGCAGCGCCATGGCTGACTCCGGGTTCGGTTGCATCGTTAAAGTCCGGGTTGCGGCACCGTCCCCATGATCACCGCTGTCACCCAGCCGGTCATCACCGTTGCCCTGGCCAAGGGGGCACTGCTCAAGGATTCGGTGCGACGATTCGCCGAGGCCGGTCTCGATTTCTCGACCCTGCTCGATCCCGACAACCGCCTGCTGATGGTGCCCAGCGCCTGCGGCAGCGCCCGGGCCCTGTTGGTGCGCAACGCCGATGTGCCGGTCTATGTGGCCTACGGCCAGGCCCAGCTCGGCGTGGTCGGCTACGACGTGCTGCGCGAACACCGGTTGCCGGTGGCCCAGTTGCTGGATCTGGGTTTCGGCGGCTGCCGCATGGCCGTGGCGGTCCAGGCCAGCAGCGGCTACCGTCGCGCCCTCGACCTGCCGGCCCATTGCCGCGTCGCCAGCAAGTTCACCCGCTGCGCCCAGGATTATTTCGAGGCCTTGGACCTGCCGGTGGAGCTGATCCATCTCACCGGCTCGGTCGAACTGGGTCCGCTCACCGGCATTTCGGAGGCGATCGTCGATTTGGTCGCCACCGGCCGCACCCTGCGGGACAACGGCCTGATCGCCATTGAAGATCTGTTCCACAGCACCGCCCGTCTGATCGGCCATCCCCTGGCCCTGCGCATCGATGGCGGTCCCTTGCAGTCGCTGGTCGAGCGCCTCGGCGCCGTCCAGGGCCAGGTCCAGCCGGCCGGGCTGGCCAGCTGATGGCCTCCCTCGATCGCATCCGGCTGAAGCGGCTGTTGCCCTATCTCGGTCGCGACCGGCGCCGGTTGCTGCTGTCGCTGCTGTTGCTGGTGCCCCTGGCCTTTGCCGGCGCCATCCAGCCGGTGCTGGTCGGTCAGGCGATCTCGGTGTTGCGCCACGAGCCCTCGGTCTTGCCCTGGCTGCAGGGGGTGGCGCCGGCGGTGGCGCTCAAGCTGCTGGTGGGTCTGTTGTTGGTGGCGGTGCTGGTGCGCCTGGCCCTGCAGGGCACGCAGATTTACAACGTGCAGGTGGTCGGCCAACGGCTCACGGCCCGCATCCGCAGCGATCTGTTCCGCCATGCGATGGAGCTGTCGCTGCGCTTTCACGACCGCACGCCCGTCGGCAAGCTGCTGACGCGGCTGACCAGCGACGTCGAGGCCCTGGCCGAGGTGTTCGGCAGTGGCGCGGTGGGGGTACTCGCCGATCTGGTGTCGCTGCTGGTGATCGCCGTCACGATGATCAGCATCGAGTGGCGCCTGGGCCTGCTGTTGCTGTTCACCCAGGTACCGGTCACCTGGGGCATCCTCTGGCTGCAGAAGCGCTATCGGGTGGCCAACTACCGGGTGCGCGAGGAGCTGGGTCAGCTGAATGCCGATCTGCAGGAAAACCTCCAAGGCCTGGAGGTGGTGCAGATGTTCCGGCGCGAGGCCACCAACAGCGCCCGGTTTGCCGTCACCACCGACGCCTATCGCCAGGCGGTCACCGGCACGATCCTGTACGACAGCGCCATCTCCGCCTTCATCGAGTGGGTGGCCCTGGGCGCGGTGGCTGTGGTGCTGGCCCTGGGGGGCTGGATGGTGACCAGCCAATTGATGGATCTAGGCACCCTGACCACCTTCATCCTGTTCTCCCAGCGCCTGTTTGACCCCCTGCGCCAGCTGGCAGAGCGTTTCACCCAGATCCAGGGGGGCCTGACCGCCGTGGAACGCATCGGCGAACTGCTGGAGGAACCGATCGAGATTCAGGAACTGCCGCCCCAGCGCCGTTCACCGGCGGCCCTGATCAGCGGCCAGCAGCGGCGCAGTCCCGGTGCCGTCAGCTTCGAGAATGTCAGCTTCGCCTACCGCGACGACGATCCGATCCTGGAAGATCTCTCCTTCCAGATCGCCCCCGGCGAACACGTCGCCCTGGTCGGCCCCACCGGCTCCGGCAAGACCACCGTGATCCGCCTGCTGTGCCGGCTGTACGAACCGCAGCGGGGCCGGATCCTGCTGGATGGGGTGGATATCCGCGAGCTGCCGATCGCCACCCTGCGCCAACGGCTGGGGGTGGTGCTGCAGGACACCTTCCTGTTCAGCGGCAACGTGGCCGACAACCTGCGCCTCGATGCCGAGATCAGCGACCAAGAGCTGGCCCGGCTCTGCCATGACCTGGGGTTGGATCCATTGCTGCAGCGCCTCGATGCCGGCCTGGACAGCGAGCTGCGCGAGCGCGGCGGCAATCTCTCCTCGGGCGAGCGGCAGCTGCTGGCGGTGGCGCGGGTGGCGATCCGCGACCCCTCGGTGCTGGTGATGGATGAGGCCACCGCCTTCATGGATCCGTCCACGGAAGCCACCCTGCAGCGCGATCTCGATCGGCTGCTGCACCAGCGCACCGCCGTGGTGATCGCCCATCGGCTCGCCACCGTCGAGGCGGCCGATCGCATCTTGGTGCTGCGCCGCGGTCGTCTGATCGAGCAGGGCACCCACCGGCAATTGCGGGCGGCCGGCGGCCTCTATGCCGAGTTGGCGGACCTGCAGGAAAAGGGGCTGGCCACCCTCTGATCCGAGCGCTCCTCCTCAGGATCGGACCGACGGCGCGCCGGTGGGGATCTCTTGCTGCAGCCAGGTTTCGATCAGCCCGGCCAGATCAGCGGGGCACTGTCGCATCGGCAGATGGCCTGCCCCTTCAAGCGTTTCCAGCCGATGCAACGGCGTGAAGCTGGCCAGGTGGCGCACATAGCGCGGTTCCATCACCTGGTCGCGACTGCCGCAGATCCAGAGACTGGGCACGGTCAGCTGGTGGGTGATCAAGGGCAGCTGACGCACGGCCCCGCGGTTGGTGCTGCAGGCCAGCAGCCCCTGGGCGGCGCGGGCCTCGGCCCGCAAGGGCGAGCGGATCGCCTCGGTGCCGGGCAGCTCCGCCAGCCTGCGCGGCCGCCACTGCACGACGGCGGCGCCGTAGAGGCGCAGCAGGCCAAAGGGTCGGGGCTGGTAGATGCCGCCACCGGCGGCGATCTGCACCAGGCCCCGCAGCTGGCTGCCCAGATGTTCGGCGCTGTGCAGGGCGATGCTGCCGCCGAGCGAATGGCTGATCAGCACCACCGGCCGTCCTGCGGCCCGTTCCCGCACCGCCTCCGCCAGCCAGCGGCCGTAACTGGCCAGGCTGCTCTGCAGTCCCCTGGGCCGGGGGCGCTGGCCAAAACCGGGTAGGTCCGGGGCCCAGAGTTCGTGCCGCGGAGCCAGCTCAGCGGCCAGCGGCGCCCAAAGCCGGCCCGACAACAGCCAGCCGTGCACGCCAACGAGCAGCAGCTTGCCTGCTGCAAGGGGTGCCGCCGGACCCGTAGCCGTGGTGGCTTCGGGTCCAGGGCCGTCAGGGAGTGGGCTGGCGGCGATGCTGGCCATGGGGCGGGGTGGCACGCGGTGGGCTGGGCGCGGCTGGGGAGCGACGTGAGAAGGGCCCAGGTCAGGGCCTGTGCCGTTGAGGCCCGTACAGACCACCGGAGCTGATCCATGGCAAGGTGCCAAGAGCCATGCT
>CAIKWV010000269.1 GCA_903831165.1 uncultured cyanobacterium | reverse complement strand
TCGCGGTTCTCCACACCCCAGACCTGAAACGGCGCCGACCAGGAGCTGGGCCCCAATCGCAAATAGGACACTCCCAGGGGACAGGCGAGGGCCATCAAGGCCGGCAACTCGGCCAGCAGGGTCGCCAACAGCTGCTGCCCGGCCTCGGTGAGCCCGGCGACACCCTCGCCGCCCTGCAGCAGCGGCTGCCCGTGGCGCTGCACACTGACGTGCAGATGGCCGCCATTGCCCACCCGCTCCAGGCTGGGCTTGGGGCTGAAACTGCAGCGCCAGCCAAAACGGCGGCTGACCCGCTGGACGACCAGTCGGGCCCTCACCAGCCGGTCCGCCGCCTCCAGGGCCGTGCCCGGGGCCAGGGACAGTTCGAACTGGGAGGCGCCATATTCCGGATGGAACTGCAGCCAAGGCAGCCCCGCCGCCTCGAGCGCCTCCAATAGCGCCGTGGCGTAGTCGAGACCCTCCACCAGTCGATCGGCGCCATAGGGGCCTCCCGGCACGATCGGCCGCGGCGCCGCGCCTGGCCCAGCCTCCGCCACCAGCCACTCCAGCTCGAAACCGGCCTGCAGCGAGAGTCCCTCCGCCTCGAGCCCCTGCTGCTGGCGCCGGCAGAAGAGGCGCTGATCGACGGCGTACGGCTCACCGTTGCGCTGCCAACGCTCTCCGGGAGCCCAGGCCCAGCCAAGGGCTGGATCCAGCGGAGCCAGGGCCGCCTCATCAGCCTTCAGACGCAGGTCCCCATCGGGCACCGCCAACCTATGGGCCGGATCGATGCTGCCGTCGCCGCCGAAAGCATCGGCCACCGGTGAAAAGCCCACGCCCGTTTGGATCGCCAGCTGCAGCTGGGCCAGGGGCACCACCTTCACCAGGGGCGCACCGGCATGGTTGACCCAGGTGATCGCCAGCCAACGCAGTCCCTGATCCACCAGGGAGGTGGCCAGGGCGGCAGCGGAGAGGGTCATGGTCAAGCGGCCGGATCCCGGCATGATTGCCGCGTTCGCCGCCCGCCGCATCCCCTGAACCCGTCACCGGACTGGCTGGAACCCGGAGCCATGGCCCTGCTGCTGGTGGATCTGCAACAGGGCACCTGCGGCGACGCCCAGCCCCAGGCTCGGCCTGACTTCGATCGGCAGTTCCGCGACCACACCCTGCCGGCCGCGCAGCGGAGCCTGGCGCTCGCCCGCAGGGCGGGACTGGAGGTGATCCACACCGTGATCGCCAACCTCACCGCCGATGGACGGGACCGCAGCCTTGACTACAAGCGCTGCGGCATGGGCTTTGCGCCCGGCAGCCGCGCCGCCGCGGTACTGGAACCCCTGGCGCCCCTGGCCGATGAACTGCTGCTGGCCAAGAGTTCCTCCTCCCCCTTCAGCTCCACCAGCCTCGAGTACCTGCTGCGCAACCTGGGCATCCGCAGCCTGGTGGTGATCGGGCTGCTCACCGATCAATGCATCGACCACACGGTCAAGGACGCCGCCGACCGGGGCTTTCGGGTGGTGTGCCTGACGGATGCCTGCCAGGCCCGGACAGCCGAGCGCCATCTCCAGGCCCTGGCCTGTTTCCAGGGCTACGCCGAACTGCTGACGGTGGAGCAATTCGCGGCCGCCCTACAGGCGGCGGGGCTGAACGGGTGAGCCGTGGCGACGACCTGGCATTCCCGTTCCCATGGACAGGTCAGCGCCGGCTTAGGGGCAACGTCGTCAGGCGCCGTGGCGGGCTGAGCTCGGATCAGCTGGGCAGCTTTGGTCAGGCCACCACCAGCCGCCGCTCCCTCACCTCCCGCACCCCGGCGGCCAGATGGTCCAGCAGCTCCAGCGTGGTGCCCAGGTCAATGCAGGCATCGGTGATGCTCTGGCCGTAGGTGAGCTGGGAAAGATCGGCGGGGATCTTCTGATTGCCCTCGACCAGATGGCTTTCCAGCATCACCCCCATCACGTGCAGCGAACCGGAGCTCACCTGCTGGGCCACCTCCCGGAGCACCTCGCCCTGGCGCCGGTAGTCCTTGTTGGAGTTGCCGTGGCTGCAGTCCACCATCAGCCGGGCCGGCAGGCCATCGGCCGACAGCTGGGCCGCTGCCGCCTCCACCGCCTCGCGGTGGAAATTGGGGCCACCCTTGCCACCGCGCAGCACCAGATGGCCATCGGGGTTGCCGGTGGTGGTGACGATGGCGGCCTGGCCGTCCTTGTTGATGCCCAGGAAATGGTGGGAGCGGGCGGCAGCCTCCATGGCATTGATGGCGGTGATGGCGCTGCCGTCGGTACCGTTCTTGAAGCCGATCGGCATCGACAGGCCCGAAGCCATCTCGCGGTGCGTCTGGCTTTCGGTGGTGCGGGCACCGATGGCCGTCCAGCTGATCAGGTCAGCGATGTACTGGGGAACCACCGGATCGAGCAGCTCGGTCGCCGCCGGCAACCCCAGTTCGCCGAGGTGCAGCAGCAGGCCGCGGGCCCGACGCAGGCCGGTGTTGATGTCGTAGCTGCCGTCGAGGTGGGGATCGTTGATCAGCCCCTTCCAGCCCACCGTGGTGCGGGGCTTCTCGAAATACACCCGCATCACCACCTCCAGATCGTCCCGATGGCGGCGCTGGGCCTCGGCGATGATCTCGGCATATTCCCTGGCGGCCGCCACGTCGTGGACCGAACAGGGTCCGACGATCACCAGCATCCGCTGATCGCCGGCATGCAGAATCGCCTTGATCCGTTCCCGGGCCAGCTGCACGGTGCGGGAAGCCTGCTCACTGATCGGCAGCTCCGCGTGCAGGACCGCCGGCGGCACCAGGGGCCGGGTTTCGACCACGTGGAGATCGGAGGTGGGAATCATGCTGCGCAGTGGGGCGAGCGGACCTGACAGGTCAGCCTATGCGGGCGGCAGCGCACCTGACAGCCAGGCCTGTCGTACCTAAAGCCAATCGGAATTCACCCAGCTGCAGGACCTGGTGGGCCTGCAGCTGCTGATTGTCCTGGTAATGGCACCATGCAGTGCAAGCTTCGGCTCCGCGACCCTGGGGCTGAGCGGCAGCCTGCAGGGGAACCATGCGGTGATGACCGCCTGGCTGGACGGGTGGGTCGGTACTGCATGGGCCAGTCCCTGGCTACCCCCCTGTTGCTGGGCCTGGCCTGCAACAGACAGCCTGAACGCCCCCCCCAGCACCACGACTGGCCTGGATCGCAGGGGGTCTGTGACGGAGGGTGGCACTAAACAGGTGACCCACAAAAGGAACCCCGGGTCGACTCAGGACCGGAGGCGTGGCACCCCGATTAACGTGAAACGAAGTCTCGACAACCAAGCCGGTTTCACGATCGCTGCGGCGATCCTGCTGGCCCTGATCACCCTGTTCAGCAGCTACGACCATGTCAACCTGCCCGGAATCGGTACCGTTGAAGTACCGCAGCAACTCGGATTACCTTGCCTCGTTGCCGCCGTGGCGGCGGCTGCTGGCGAGGCTGAACTGGCATCCCGTGCGCGAGATCGAGATCGAAACCGAGCGGCTGAAAGCGAGGAAACTACAGCTGAGGAGAGAAGGCGAGCAATGGAGGCAAGAAGCGATCAAAAGGAGGCAGCTCGACGCGCAGATCGAAGCGCTGTTCTCATCGGACGCTTCCTGCTCGACGCCAGCCTCGACAATCGACGACGACTCGACGCCTTCGTGAGTCTGTTGGAGAGCGGAGGACTGCAGTAGCCCCCGGCTCCAGCGCAAGCAAACCTCACGGTCACAAAGAGATTGCCATGCCTGAGGGCAGGCACGTGATCAACCCCGACTTTCCCAAGGCCCATGGCCAACGTCGGCCACAAGCCTGATCAGATCACCAGGCAAGCCGTACTGCCGCCCGCAGGTGGCCAGGCCCATCGGCTGCCACTTCACGCCCTCAGCCTGAACAGAAACGCCGGAACCAGTCCCTCCCCATTCGCTTGAAGAACCCCAACAGGACGACTCTGCGACTTGGAAACAGCCGCTAACGCCTCGATCCCCAGCTGAAGGCAGATCCAGGGTCGGCGGTTCTGCAGGCAACCTGCGCAACCGGAACAGACCGCCTGCCCACAAGCCATCGCACAAGGAGGGTCCGCCCCCAACCTGTCGCCATTGCCACCAAGAGGGGTGCCGGCCAGAGCGGAAAATGGAGCCCTTGCCCCGAGCCGGACCGAAAGGATGACCACCGCCCCCCTCTCCCCCGCCGAGCTGCTGCCCGCCTACCGCGCCGCCGCGGCCGAGCGCGAGGCCCTGGGGGTACCCGCCCTGCCCCTGACCGCCGCCCAGGCCCAGGCGCTCACCAAACTGCTGCAGCAGCCTCCCGCCGGCGAGGAGGCCGTCCTGCTGGAGCTGCTGAGCGAGCGCATCCCCCCCGGCGTCGATGAGGCCGCCTACGTCAAGGCCACCTGGCTGAGCGCCATCGCCCAGGGCAGCGCCAGCAGCCCCCTGGTGTCGCCGATCGAGGCAGTGCGGTTGCTGGCCACGATGATCGGCGGCTACAACGTCGCCGCCCTGATCGCCCTGCTCTCCAGCCCCGAACCCGCCATCGCCGCCGAAGCAGCCACAGGCCTGAGCCGCACCCTACTCGTCTACGACGCCTACAACGACGTGCTGGAGCTGGCTGAAACCAACGGCTACGCCAAGCAGGTGGTGGACAGCTGGGCGGCGGCCGAGTGGTTCACCGCCAAACCGGGGTTGCCGGCCGAGATCACCGTCACCGTGTTCAAGGTGGAAGGCGAAACCAACACCGACGACCTCTCCCCGGCCACCCACGCCACCACCCGGCCGGACATCCCCCTGCACGCCAACGCGATGCTGGAAACCCGCATGCCCGGCGGCCTG
>CAIKWV010000268.1 GCA_903831165.1 uncultured cyanobacterium | reverse complement strand
GGCCTGCTGGCCCTGTTCCTGGCCGTGGAGAAGCGCAAGGCCGAACTGCGCGTCTCGATCGATCGGGGCGTCGTCACCCGCCAGGTGCTGATGCGCTACTCCCTGCCCCTGCTGCAACGGCTTGAATCGCTGGTGGCCAGCAGTGCCTTCATGGCCTACGCCCTCTGGAGTGCGGGCCCCACCCTCAAAGGTGCGCCCACCAGTTGGATGCTGCTGAGCGTGCCTTTCGTATTGGTAGGGATCTTCCGCTACCAGCTGCTCAGCGACCCCGAGGAGGCCCAACGCCGCGCCGGCGCCAATCCAGATCAAACCACCGAAAAGCCGGAAGAAATCCTGCTGGGTGACCGGGGCATCCATCTCACCCTTCTCGGTTGGTTGCTCACCGTGGTTGTGGTAGGCATGGGCCATCGCCAGGGTTGGTTGACATGAGTCGCTCCCCCATCGGCTCGGCCTGGGTGCTGGGTAGCACCAGCGCCGTGGCCATCGCCATCTGCCAGGCCCTAGCCCGTCAGGGCTGCCGCCGCTTCCATCTGATCGCCCGCAACCCCATCGCCAACCAGGCTCTGGCCAGCGAATTGCGCGAGCGGTTTGGTGCTGAGGTGACCATGGAACAGGTGGACCTGCTCGCCGCCAACCAGCAGCCTCCCTATCTAGGCCAGCCTTTTGATCTCTATCTGATCACAGCCGGTTCCCTTGGCGATCCCGATCAGGCCCGCATCCAGGCCGCTGAAGCCCAGGCGATCACCGCTGCCAACTACACCAGCCTGATCCCCTGGCTTACCGCCATCGTTACGCCGGAGCGGATCCAGACACCAGGCTGCCTCTGGGTATTTTCCTCGGTGGCCGCCGACCGTGGTCGCCCCTCGAACTACCACTACGGCGCCGCCAAAGCTGGCCTGTTGCGCTTTTGCGAAGGTCTGCTGCTGCGTTGCCACGGCACCCCCTTCGCCGTGCGCATCCTTAAGCCGGGCTTCATGGCCACCCCCATGACCGTGGGAAAAGCCCCACCCCTGCTCTGCGCCCAGCCCGAACAGATCGCCCGTGATCTATTGCGCCGCCCCCATCGCCGCGGCATCGAGTACATCCCCTGGTGGTGGGCGCCGTTGATGCTGCTGATTCGCCTCTTGCCCCCCGCCCTGGCCGCCAAGCTGTGACCGCATCCTCCCCCTGTGCCCAACGGAGCCTCAGCGGCTGGGGCCGCACCGCCGCCACCACAGCGCAGCTGTGTCAGCCCAGTTGCCTTGAGCAGATCCAGGCGTTGATCCAGGCCGCTGGCCCCGCCAGCCTGATCGCCCGCGGCCTGGGCCGGGCCTATGGCAATCCGGCCCAATGTGAAGGGGGCATCGTGCTCGATCTGGCGGCCTTCGATCAGATTCGCCTGGATCCCGCCCATGGCTGTGTCACCGCTGGTGCCGGCGTCAGCCTCGATGCCCTGTTGCGGGCCGTGGTGCCCGCGGGCTTCTTCCTGCCCGTCACCCCGGGCACCCGCAACGTGACGGTGGGCGGTGCCATCGCCGCGGATGTGCATGGCAAGAACCACCACGGCGAAGGCAGCTTCGCCAATCACGTGATTCGCCTCCAGCTGGTGGATGGCCAGGGCCAGTTGCGCGAACTGAGCCCCAGCGACCCCAGCAGCGCCGCCGCCTTCTGGGCCACCGCCGGTGGCATGGGCCTCACCGGCGTGATCACCGAAGCCAGCTTCCGGCTGATCCCGATCGAAACCTCCCTGATCAGCGTCGACACCGACCGCTTCGGCGATCTCAACGCGCTGATGGCCGCGATGGTGGAGGCCGATGCCCGCTACCGCTACAGCGTGGCCTGGGTGGACAGCCTGCACCCCGCCGGCCGCGGTGTGCTCACCTGCGGCGATCACGCCAGCCTGGCCCAACTGCGCCAGCAGGCCCCCGAGCTGGCCGCCGATCCCCTCGTCTACGACCCCCGGGCTATCGCCTCCGCACCGCCCTTCCTGCCCGGAGGCCTGCTCAACACCTGGACGGTGCGGGCCTTCAACGAAACCTGGTTCCGCAAAG
>CAIKWV010000267.1 GCA_903831165.1 uncultured cyanobacterium | reverse complement strand
CTTCGGAATACGTACTGACCTGGAGTTGACTCCGACCTCATGCTGAATCATCAATGCCGCCAAGCGTTTTCCATCGACCAGGACAATTCCCTCAACTGATCGAGCAAATTCAATGGCTTGGGCCGTAAATATGCTAGTTGTTATAAAAACTCCCTTCCTTGCCTTATTGCCAGCCAGTGCACCGTAAAATGCCTGGAGCTCAGGCCTCCCAACTGAATTTTGCCAGCGCTTTGCTTGCACATACACCTTTTCCAGTCCAAGCTTGTCAAGCGAGATGATGCCATCAATGCCTGCATCACCTGAACCCCCGACGCGTTGAAGATCTTCACGAGTTGCGCCGTACCCCATTCGGTGCAATAGGTCAAGAACTACTGATTCAAAGAAAGTTGGCGAGACATTGCCTAATAGCTCCAACAACTCTACTTCGGCTGACTCACGTAACTCGGTTAAAGCTTGTCCAAGCCGATCGTCTGGGCTTGAGATCGCTGCATCTAATGATTGTGGAATAGGAATTGACTCGCCCTGTTGTGGTTGGTCTATTCTTTGGCGCAGCCGAACACCCATGAACCCCATGGCGAGCTCGTTCTTTGCTTGGCTTGTGAACTCGGTGGGATGAGCAGCGAGATAATCAAGCCCCTCCTGAGTGATTTTCCATGTACCACGTCGAGGGCTTGTTGAAAGGCCTGCTCTCTTAAGCCTGTCATGTGCCCACGCTGCACGATTTTTGTAGACAAGCTGTGTTCCACTCGGTAGCAACTCTTGTCGCTCTTCATCAGTGACTCCTAGTGCATCCGCAGCAGCTTCATGAGCATCTTTGACAGCCATCCCTTCTGGGTGTTGGCTTAGGAGCCTTAGGATCGGCTCAATGAATAAATCGTAAGTGGGGACAGCCATGCCGCTCACTCTAGACGCTGCCATCTCACGCCTACCTAACTCCTTATTAAACGGTTCCACGAACCAAGCCCACCCCCGCCATTCCCTTCCGAGAACCACTGCTGACTCCAATAGACAAGGCCTCAAAAATCCTTGCCCTGCACAGCTTCTTTCAAAACCAGTGATCCAGATAGCCTTGGTTCACGGGTCCGAGAACCACCTGTTCGAACCACTACATCAAAGTTGCAGGGCTACCTACCCCAAGCCGTCCACGATTGAGCCCCTGGGGTTAGATTGTGGTCTTGCTCACATCCAGATCCCCAGGAGTTCCTGGCTGGTTTGGATCTCCTTGCACGCTCCAGCAGCAGGGCCGCGCAGGGAACTTGGCTGGCGGCAGGGGGAAGGGGGAAGGGACAATCCCGTCAAAATGAACGCTCAAATCGGCCGATAGCCATACCAGTCGGGGACCTGGCGCTGCTGGCGGCCATCGGCGATCAGGTGCAGCCACAACCTTGGCGAGTCCTCGAGCGCCAGGCAGGACTGCACCGCCTGGCAGTCATCCACCTCGGCGGCGCTCTTTTCCGGTCCCCCAGACCGGTGCTGAACAGCTCCGTCCAGGGCCAGCTCCACCCCATGCAGGTCGTCCTTGTGGCGCTGCTGGGCCCCCGGCAACAACTGCCGGCGGGCCGCAGCACGGGCCCCCTGGGAGCTGGCGGCGACGAACAGGCCGAAAGCGTGCTGTTCGGCCAGCTGGAGCGGGTCATAGCCACCCATGTTCACGAACCACAGCTGCTCCGGTCCCTCGAACGGTTGCGGCCGCAGCTCCAGCCGGTAGCCATCCACGAACTGAACCCGCATCCAGCTGTCGAGATGCAGCCCCCGCCGGGCGCCGAACCACTGACGGCGCAGGGCCGGCAGGGTGTCCTCGATCGTGCAGCCGACCACGAAACGCACGTCGTGCAGTTCGATGTGGGCCTGGGCCAGCCGACCGCCGAGCACCACCAGAAACAGGCTGGGGTCCGGCGACAGATCAGGCGGAAGGGGAGCCTCCATCAAACCGCTCGGCACAGCCAGGAGACGATTCATCCTGCCGCGCGACAACGGGTTCAGGGGCCAGCGGCGACTTGAACCGACCGGGGAGGCCTTTCTTGGGGGCCCTCGAAGGGCTTGACCCGATGAATGAACCCTGCAAACGCCGGCAGCACGCCAGTCCACCGGTTCGCCAACGGAGACCCGCGACAGGTCCGATCGGGTCGCACAGCTGGCCTAGCTTGAAGCCCTTGCCCCATCCCCTGTGCTCAATCCCAGCCGGATCCGGGTGCTTGCGGTGGGCAAGGTGCGCAAGCGCTGGATTGAGGAGGGGCTGGCGGTGTATCTCAAACGCCTGCCGGGACTGAGCATCATCGAGCTCAAGGATTCCAACCCCCAGCGCGAGGCTGAGGCGATCGCGGCCCAGCTGCGCGCCGATGAGCAACTGGTGGTGCTGAGCGAGGAGGGGCAGCTGTGGGGCTCGGTGGCCTTCGCCGAGCGCCTGCAGGGCACGGGCTCGCAGCGGCTGGCCTTCGTGATCGGCGGCGCCGATGGGCTGGATCCGGTCCTCAAGGCCCGGGCCAGCTGGAGTCTCAGCCTCTCGCCGCTCACCTTTCCCCACGAATTGGCCCGGCTGCTGCTGCTGGAGCAGCTCTACCGGGCCCTGACGATTCAGCAGGGTGGCGCCTACCACCGCGCCTGAGCCCGGGCAGCCATCCCTTGCCAAGCTGGGGGTCTCTGCCGCCAGCGCCCTGTGATGACGTCCACGGTCGATGTGCTGGTCGTGGGGGCGGGTCTGTCGGGGCTGGTGGCCGCCCGCCGGCTGCAGGCGGCAGGGCTGGCGGTGCGGCTGCTCGAAGCCCGGCCGCGGGTGGGGGGGCGCATGGTCAGCGGCACCACGGCCAACGGTGCCGTGGTGGATCTGGGCGGCCAGTGGGGCGGCGCCAGCCATCACCGCTTCGAGGCCCTGCTGCAGGAGCTGGGCATCGGGCGCTACGCCAGCAACTACGCCGGCAAAGGGGTGTTCCACTGGCAAGGCCGGCGGCTGGAGGCGCCCCTGGCCCACCGCTTCGCGGACAGCCTGCTGTTCTTTGAGCCCGAGGCCCTGGATCTGAAGCCGGCGGAGCTGGCCGCCACCAAGGCGCTGCAACGGGCCTTCGCGCAGCTGGTCGCCCAGGTGAATCCACGCCAGCCCTGGCTCACGCCCGCAGCCGAGCGCCTGGACCGGCTGACGGTGGCCCAGTGGGCCGCGCAGCACAGCGACCTGCCCCTGGCCCAACTTCCGCTCGACTGGCTCTGCCGGCTGGGGGGCTCCGGCGGATTTGAGCCCTGGGAGGCCTCGATCCTGCATCTGGCCTGGACCCAGGCCGTGGCCCCCCAGGCGGAAACGCCCGAGGCCTGGTTGGTGCGGGGCAGTGCCGGCGCCGTGCCCCCCAGGCTGGCCGCCGAGCTGCAGGCCCTGGCCCCCGGCAGCCTGCTGCTGGGCCGAACCGTGCAGGCCATCGCCCAGGACAGCCAGGGGGTGACGGTGGTGGATGGAAGCGGCCAGATCCATCGGGCCCGGGCCGTGATCGTGGCGGTGCCGCCCCCACAGCGCCTGGCGATCCAGTTCGATCCGCCCCTGGGGGCTGCCCATCGGGCCCTGCTGCAGCGCTCGCCGATGGGGATGATGACCAAGATCCTGGCCACCTACGCCCGCCCCTTCTGGCGGGATCGCGGCCTGAACGGGCTGGGGATCGGTGATCGGCCGGCCCTGGAACTCACCGCCGACAGCGGGCCACCGGAGGGGACGCCGGCGGTGTTGGCCTGTTTTGTGGCCGGCGAACGGGCCTTGAACCTCGGCGCCCTGCCCGCCGAGCAGCGGCGCCGGATCCTGCTGGACGACCTGGCCGCCTACTGGGGTCCGGAAGCCGCCGAACCGTTGGACCTGTTGGAGCAGGACTGGAACGCCGAACCGTTCAGCGGCGGCGCCTTCACCAGCTTTCTCACCCCCGGCAGTTGGACCGGCCCTGGCCGACTGGCGGCAGGGCCCCAGGGCGGGCCGGCCCCCGCGGACCATGGCCGGGTGCTGTGGGCCGGCACCGAGGTGGCGCCCCGCTGGCCTGGCTACTTTGAGGGCGCGATCGAGGCCGGCGAACGGGCCGCCACGGCCGCCTGTGCCATCGCTGGCGGGGGAAGCTGAGCCGGCACTTGGGCCCTAGCTGTGCTCCCGCAGAAAGCCGATCGTGCTCTGCAGCTCTTCGGCGAAACGGTCGATCTCCTCGGGGGTGGTGGTGAAGCCGAGGCTGGCGCGGGCCGTGCCCGACAGCCCGTAGTGGCGATGCAAAGGCTGGGTGCAATGGTGGCCGCTGCGGATGCAGATGCCAGCTGAATCCAGCAGGGCGGCGAGGTCGTTGGCGTGCAGGCCCTCCACATGGAAGGCGGCCAGGGCGGCCCGGTCGGGCTGTTGCTCGGGGGTGGGGCCGAGGATCGTCAACCCGTCGATCGCCTGCAGCCGCGCGAACAGCTGGCGGGTGAGCTGCTGCTCCCAAGCGTGGATGCGATCCATGCCGATCGCCTGCAGGTAGTCGATGGCGGCGCCCATGCCGATCGCCTCGCCGATCGCCGGGGTGCCCGCCTCAAACTTGTGGGGAAGGTCGGCCCAGGTGCTGGTGTCGAGCTCCACGTCCTGGATCATCTCGCCTCCGCCCAGAAACGGGGGCATGGCCTCCAGCAACGCCTCGCGCGCCCAGAGGAAGCCCATGCCGGTGGGGCCGCAGAACTTGTGGGAGGAGCCCACCAAGAAATCGCAGCCCAGTTCAGCCACGTTCACGCGCTGGTGGGGCAGGCTCTGGCAGGCATCCACCAGCAGCAGGGCACCGGCGGCATGCACCAGGGGCGCCAGCTCGGCAATCGGGTTGAGGCAGCCGAGGGTGTTGCTCACCTGCACCAGGCTCACCAGCCGGGTGCGATCCGTGAGCTTGCTGCGGAAATCCTCCAGGTCAAGCTCGCCGGATTCGGTGAGGCCGGCATGGCGCAGCACGCAGCCGGTGCGGGCCGCCAGCAGCTGCCAGGGCACCAGGTTGCTGTGGTGCTCCATCACCGTCAGCAGCACCTCATCACCAGGCCGCAGGTTGGCCTCACCCCAGGTGCGAGCCACCAGGTTGATCGCCTCGCTGGCATTGCGGGTGTACACAATCTCGCGGGCGCTGGCCGCCCCCACGAAGGCCGCCACCTTCTCGCGGGCATGCTCGAACCCCTCGGTGGCGCGGGCGCTCAGCTGGTG
>CAIKWV010000266.1 GCA_903831165.1 uncultured cyanobacterium | reverse complement strand
GGTACCAGCAGCCCCAGGGCCGTGAGCAACAGCAGCAGGGCCAACAGCAGCCGCAGGGGCAGGCGCACATGCAGATCGACAAAGCCGGCGCCGGAGGCGACGCCACTGCCTTCCACCAACAGATCAAAGGGAGCCAGGGCCGAGCTGATCGCCGCCACGATCGCCAGCACGGCCAGCTGGGGCTGAAGGACCCGCTGCTGCTCCCGGCTGAGGCCCACGAAGCGCAGATCCGAGAGGCTGGTGCCTTCACTGAGCGTGATCAGCAGGCAGGCCGCTAGGCCCACCAGCACCTGGGCGAACAGCACACTCAGCAGCAGGCGCAGGGCCGGCAGCTGCAGCACCGTGAACGAGAGATCCAGGCCCGTCAGGGGATCCCCCTCACCAAAGGGCACCGCCAGCAGGGCCGGCAACCAGAGGCTCCAACCGCGGGCCACGGCGGTGGCGGCCCCGGCCAGCGCCGCCGCCAGGATGATCCGCAGGGTCGTCAGGGGGACAAGCAACAGGGGCAGCACCAGCAGCGCTGCCAGGCTCAGGGGCAGGAGCGGCGGCAGGTCGCGCACCAGGGAGAACCCCGTGATCACCTGGCCGCTGAAGGGGGCCTGAATCAGGCCACGGGCCTGAACCAGCACATAGCTGAGCCCGATGCTGAGCAACATCAGCAAGGCCAGCAGGCCCAGCACCAGTTGCCTGGGGCCCAGGCGCAACAACGGGACCGGTGAAAGGCGCTTGCGGCCAGCCTCGGCCCGCAGGCGCCAGCAGCGCTGCAGCTGCTGTAACTGCAGCAGGGAGCCGGGCCCGAAAACCAGGGCAAAGGCCGCTAACTGCAGAATCCAACGCCGCACCAACACGGCCTGGACGTCGAACTGACCGAACCACTGCCATTCCACCGCCAGGCGAGCAGCGGCGATCAGCGCCAGGACCAGCCCAAGCGGCAGCAGCAACGCCAGCAGCAAGACAAGGCGCCGGCGCGGCGGAGAGGAGGGTGCGGGAACCACGGTCCGACGCTAGGCAGGCCGCCAGCAACGACAAGGGGGAAGAAAATCCGACTCAACTGGTCGGAGATCAACGGGCACCCCGATCGGCGCTGGTAATCTCGGTTTCAATCACGGTTGGTTCCTTGACTGCCACCCTGTCCCGCTCCACCTTCACTGGCCTGCGCTGCAAGGAGTGCGGCCAGGGCTATGAGGCCACAGCCCGGCACGTCTGCGAAGACGTCTGCTTCGGCCCGCTTGAGGTCGTCTACGACTACGACGCCATCCGCGCCCGGGTCAGCCGCGCCACGATCGAGGCCGGCCCCATCTCCATCTGGCGCTATCGCGAATTTCTGCCGATCGAAGGCGATCCCATCGATGTCGGCACCGGCTTCACGCCGCTGTTGCGCGCCAATCGGCTGGCCCGGCGGCTCGGCCTGAAGGAGCTCCACATCAAGAATGACGGCGTCAACATGCCGACGCTCTCGTTCAAGGACCGGGTGGTCTCGGTGGCGCTCACCCGTGCCCGTGAACTCGGTTTCACCACGGTCAGCTGCGCTTCCACCGGCAACCTGGCCAACTCCACCGCCGCGATCGCCGCCCACGCCGGTCTGGAGTGCTGCGTGTTCATCCCCAGCGATCTGGAGCTGGGCAAGGTGCTGGGGACGCTGGTCTACAACCCCACGTTGATGGCGGTCAAAGGCAACTACGACCAGGTGAATCGCCTGTGTTCCGAGGTGGCCAACACCCATGGCTGGGGGTTTGTGAACATCAATCTGCGGCCCTATTACTCGGAGGGCTCCAAGACCCTCGGTTATGAGGTGATCGAACAGCTCGGCTGGCGCCTACCCGACCACATCGTGGCGCCGCTGGCCTCTGGCTCCCTGTTCACCAAGATCCGCAAGGGATTCGACGAGTTCATCAAGGTGGGGCTGGTGGACGAGAAGCCCGTCCGCTTCAGCGGTGCCCAGGCCGAAGGTTGCATGCCAATCGCCCAGGCCTTCGCCGAAGGTCGCGACTTCATCACCCCGGTCAAGCCCAACACCATCGCCAAGTCGATCGCCATCGGCAATCCTGCTGACGGCCCCTATGCCATCGACATCGCCAATCGCACCGGTGGCACCATCAGCGCCGTCAGCGATGAGGAGATCATCGAAGGCATCAAGCTGCTGGCGGAAACGGAGGGCATCTTCACCGAAACCGCCGGTGGCACCACCATTGCCGTACTCAAGAAGCTGGTGGAGCAGGGCAAGATCGACCCCAGCGAAACCACCGTGGCCTACATCACCGGCAACGGACTGAAAACCACCGAGGCCATTGCCTCCTCCATCGGCGAACCGTTCCTGATCGAGGCCCAGCTCGACAGTTTCAACGCGGCCTGGGAGCGGGCCCAGTCCCTGCATCGAGCCACCTGGGAGAGCGTGGGCTGAGGCCCGGTCTTGAGTCCGGCAGCAGTCGAGACCGCACAGGTCGTGACCCCGGCTTTGGCTGCAGCATCTGCTTCCCCCGTGCAGTTCTGTGCTGCGGCCCTGCCTGAACAACAACGCCCATTGGCTCAACCAGGCAGCTCCTGGAACCCGCCCCCCATCAACCGCTCACCCAACCGCTTCCACAACCCCGTTCCCCCATCGCCCCCATGGCTGTCCAGGTCCTGATCCCCACCCCCCTGCAGAAGTTCACCAACAATGAGGCCAGCGTCAGCCTGGAAGCCAGCAGTGTCGATGCTCTGCTGCAAGCTCTGGAGGGCCGCTACCCCGGCATTCTGGGGCGCCTGTGTGATGAGAACGGCAAGCTGCGGCGTTTCCTGAATGTCTATGTCAACAGCGAAGACATCCGCTTTCTTGACAATCAGGCCACGCCCCTGGCCGAAGGCGATGAGGTGAGCATCGTGCCGGCGGTGGCGGGCGGCTGAAGGCGGCATCACTGAGCTTGTATCAGGGATCACGAGCACCGAAGTCAGCAACCCTGATCCTGGGATGCACCCAACGATCCAGCTGGATCCCATAGGGTTTGCCACAGTCCAAGGGAGAGAACGATGAGCCAGAGTTCAATGCAATCGCTCACCGGGTACGACCTCTGGCAGGCCGGCATTCAGCTGTTCGATTACCGCCAGGCGGCTAATCCGATTCGAGCTGGTCTGACGGAACCGATTCCTTACCAGCAGTGGAGTCCCGAGTTGCATGGCTCCGGTCCGACGGCGATCCTGCCGCTGGACCTCAGTGCGGAGCTCGGCTGCGCCGGACCAGCCACCAGTCCGGCTCTGGCGGCCCACTTTCTGCGGCTGCTGGCCGGGGAAGGCCTCAAGGCGGCGGCCTGCGCCACCAGCTCGCTGTTCTACGTCCTCAGTGGCTCTGGCCAGCTGCAGCGTCCCGCCGGCCAGGGACAACCAGCCCTGGAACTGCCCTGGGCCGCCGGCGATCTGTTCGTGCTGCCGGCCGGACCCGACCCGTTGCTCCAGGCTGAGGAGGACAGTGTTCTCTACTGGGTTCACGACGGCCCGCTGCTCCACTACCTGGGCGTGGAGCCGAACAGGTCCTGCTTCCAGGCCCGTCATTACCCCAGCGCCCGACTGGAGGCCGAACTGCAGGCCCTGCTGGCCGATCCCAGCTCCGCCCGCAGCAACCGGCTCAGCATCCTGCTGGCGCACGAGGATCTACCCGCCACCCGCACGGTCAGCCACACCCTCTGGGCCATGCTCGGGCTGGTGCCGGATGGGGCCATCCAGCCCCCCCATCGCCATCAGTCGGTGGCCCTCGATCTGATTGTGGACTGCGATCCCGGCTGCTACACGCTGGTCGGCAGGGGGCTGGCGGAGGACGGCACGATTCGCGATCCCCAGCGCATTGACTGGCAGAGCGGCGGGGCCTTCATCACCCCACCGGGCCACTGGCATGCGCACGTCAACGAAAGCGGTCGCATGGCCCGGTTGCTGCCGATTCAGGACGCGGGACTACACACCTACCTCAGAAGCCTGGACATCTGTTTTGCCGGTGGTGGCTGAACGAAAGCACAAGCTGATTCAGGGGACGCTGATGCAGCTGCGGCGATCCACCGCAGTTGACCAGACCCGGGAGACTGCGGAACAACCCCTTAGACAACCTGGTCGGCGTTCTGCCATCGTCTTGACCCCATGACCATGGGGTCAAGGTGTGTTGAAGCACGATCACATCGGCTGTGAAACCCGGCCAAGACAGGGTTGAGTGCAGTCTCTTCAGGAATCGACCCACCCTCAATCAGCCTTTCAATCGGCCCTGCGATCGAGCAGCTCTCAAGCCTCTCCCACGGGAACCGCCAGCCTCGATGCTATTGGAGACTGGAGGGCTGGATCTGAGCCAACCAACTCAGGGTGGAGGGCTTCCCAGTCGGAGACGGACTGACGGAAACTTTCGCCATCAATGGTTTCTTCGGCGATCAGACGATCGACTAGCTCGTTCATCAACTCACGCCGTGGCCGGAGGATGGCCACCGCCCGATCCAGGGCCTGAGAGGCCAGCTCCCGCACCTGGCGATCGATGCGGTTGCCCGTGTTGACCGAATAGTGGGGTTGGGCGCGGATCCAGTCCCGGCCCAGGAACACCTCACCGTCGTCACTTTCGAGCGCCATCGGTCCGAGCTCGGAGAAGCCGTAGCGGGTCACCATCTCGCGGCCGATGCGGCTCACCATCTGCAGATCACTGGCCGCGCCCTGGGTGACCTCGCTGGGGCCGAAGACCACCATCTCCGCGGCCCGGCCCCCCAGCACCACCACCAGCTTCGCCATCAGGTAAGCGCGGCTGATCAATCCGGAATCGAGGATGTCCTCATCGGGCATGGTGCGGGCAAAACCGCCGACCCCGCCCGCCCTGGGCAACAGGGTGACCTTGTCGAGCTTGTCGGCATGGGGCACCAGGGTGGTGAGCAGGGCGTGGCCGACCTCGTGATAGGCGATCAGACGCTTCTTGGCGCTGTCCTGCAGGGGAGCCGCGGTCAGGCCCATGGTGATCCGTTCCAGGGCATCGCCCAGGCAGGCCTCATCGATGCTGGTCTGCTCACGACGGGCGGTGAGGATCGCAGCCTCGTTGACCAGGTTCGAGAGATCGGCACCGGAAAAGCCCGGCGTCCGGGCGGCCCAATCGGCCAGGGACACCGACGGATCCAGGGGGCGGGTGCGGGCATGGACCGCCAGGATCTCCTCCCGCCCTTTGCGATCAGGCAGATCGACGGTGATGCGCCGGTCGACACGACCGGGGCGCATCAGGGCCGAATCGAGCACATCGGCCCGGTTGGTGGCCGCCAGCAAAATCAGACCGGAATTGTCTTCAAATCCATCCATTTCGGTGAGTAATTGGTTGAGCGTCTGGTC
>CAIKWV010000265.1 GCA_903831165.1 uncultured cyanobacterium | reverse complement strand
TCTTTACCGGCCCGGGCCGGTTTGTCCCCCAGGACGCGCTGCACCTGGCCGGCGGCATTGACCTCCAACTGCTGGCCGCCCCACTCGCCGCGCAGATGCTTTTCGTAGACCATCTCCAGACCCGTGCGGCCGATGCGGTCACTGAGCCGGTACCCCTGGGGTTCGAGGCGTTTGTATTCCTCCTCGGTGATGTTGCTGGTGTATCCCATCAGGTGGGAAGCCAAGGGGCCATTGGGGTAAGTGCGGCGCACCTCAATGGCCACCTCGGCGCCCGGTAGGGATTCGGCCCGTTCACGGAAGCGCAGTACCTGCACAGGCGTCAGGGGACCGGCGAGGCGGATGCGGTAGCCCTCGCTGTGGGCGCCCTGCTGGCGGCGGGTCTCCAGATCGGCGGCGCGGAGCGTCAGCAATCCCGCCAATTGGTCGCGCAGAGCGGGCCAACCGCCTTTTTTAAGCAACCGCGGCTGCAGATAGAGGTTGTACGTGAGGCGATTGGTGGCCAGCACCCGCCCCTGGCGATCCAGCAGGCGCCCCCGCACCGGATCGCGGGGAAGCAGGCGAATGCGGTTGTCATCGGCCATCGCCTTGAAATCGGCGCCATGGAGCAACTGCAACCAGGCCAGACGACCCAGGATGGCGACGCAGCAAAACAGCACCAAGGTCAGCAGGACCCCAGGCTGGTGGCCCACCCCCGTCTGGCGAGAGCTGCCAGGGGCCACAGGGGCCATCAGCGACGGCCCGCGGATCCGCCGCGGTCATCGAAGCCCGTGCCCACGCCAGGGGCGCCCTCCCCGCCATAGCTGATCGGGCCGGTAGCAGGGGCCGGTGGGGCCACCGCCAAGCGCCGCTCCAGTTCGGCCAACCGGGAGCCGATGCGCACCAAGGCGGCCTGGAGTTCAGCCGAATCCTCCTGGGGTGGGCTGCTGGGCTGGGCGGCGGGGTGGGCGGTTTGAAAGGGCACGTCACGCACTTCCACCTTGACCACCGGATTGCCCAGCCCCGGCTGCAGATTGTCCAGGCCGGCCCGCACCTGGGTGGCGGCCGGTTCGCCTTCTTCTCGCAGGGTGCCGAGGGGATCTGGGCTGGAGCCATCGAAGGCGGCCATCACTTCCCGAGGTCCCCCCTTACGCACCCGTTCGACCACGGCCAAGCCCACGGGCAACACGTCCTGCATGAGGGTGAGGCGCAAGGCATCAAGGGGATCGGCGGCCATCGGCTTACGTCCAACTCCGGAATCCACCCAGTCTGGCGCGGCAGGCCCCGAAAGACCCGGGCCAAGGGCGCCGGCCCGTTATCCGGTCTGCAGCGATCGTGGGCTGGGCCGGATCAGGGACTCGGTCGCTGCACGGCCGGAGCCACCAGAATCTTGCGGCAGAAATTCTGGCTGCCCAGCCACCAGCCGGCGCTACCTGCAAGCACCAAAGCCAGGGACAGGGGCAACAGGGCCTGGCGAGTGGTGTCGAGGGCCAGCCATTCACCCCAACCCCGCAGGAAGCGATCGCGGTCAAAACGGCGCCGCTCCCGCAGGCTGAGCTTCTGGCGGCGCTGCAGGGCCCGCTCGACCCAGCGCTCAAAGGCCCGCTTTTTGGTGATGGCCATCTTGCGCTCGACTTCGAGCAGCTGG
>CAIKWV010000264.1 GCA_903831165.1 uncultured cyanobacterium | reverse complement strand
GTTTCTCCACCGTGTTCCACACCTTGGAGACCCAGGGGCAGGTGGTGTCGACGATGTGGCAGCCCCGCTCATTGAGCAGCTGCATCTCCTGCACCGTGGCACCGAAGGCCGGCAGGATCACCACATCGCCGGTGCCCACCTCCGAGAAGTCCTTGCAGCCGTCCTTGACGTCGATGAACTGCACGTTCATGTCGCGCAGGTGGTCGTTGACCGAGGGGTTGTGGATGATCTCGTTGGTGATCCAGATCCGCTCACTCGGGTAGTGGCGGCGGGTTTCGTAGGCCATCGCCACGGCCCGCTCCACGCCCCAGCAGAAGCCGAAGGCCTCGGCCAGCCGCACCGTCAGCCGGCCTTCGCGCAGCTCGTGGCCGTTGGTTCGCAGCGCGGCGACCAGATCGCTCTGAGAGGCGGTCTGGAGGCTGCCGGCCACCTCCTCACCCAGGCCGAAACCGCGGCGGTTGTAGCGCTCGGAATGGTGCAGGGAACGCTTGAAGGCTCGGGTATCCACGGCTGCTGCTGATCAGGCACCCCGGAACTCTATGGGTCCCTCCCGTTCCGCGGCCGGCGGCGGCCCAGGCCAGAGATGGCAGCCAGCGGATCGGCAGCGCGGCTCAGATCTGCGGCTGAGGGCCGTTGGCAAGGGCGGTCTGCAGGGCAGCCTGGCCGGGCCGGTATGCGGGGCCGCCGTTCACCACAGCCCTTCAGCAAAGCCGTTCAGCGCAACTGTTCAGCCCCGCCCCGCCGCTCGATCCCGCTGCTGATGCGGCGGCTGAACAACGCCGCGGAAGATCTGTTTGGAGTTCAGTCGGCTGTGGGGCATGCCGTTGACAGAGGATCGCCGGCTGGCGATAGGGCGGTTGAACAGGGCCGAGACAGGTTGTTCAGCCGTTTCTTAAGCCTGCTGCTCCTGCACCGCCGCCAGCCCCAGCCAGTCGATCGTGTCGCCGCCGAATTGATAGCGGCAGGGCAGCACCTCCACCCCGGCGGCCAGGGCCTGGCGGAACAGCTCGCCGTAGCGGGGATCGGCGGCATCGCCGGGGGCGAAGCGGTCGACATCGCCGCGGCTCAGGCAGGGCACCAGCACGGCCCGCGCCTGTGGCACCAGATCCATCAGCTCCACCAGGTGTTTCTGCCCCCGTTCGGTGACCGTGTCGGGGAACAGGGCCAGGCGGCCGTCGCTCCAGGTGGTGTTCTTGACCTCCAACCAGATCGGCCGGGGATCGGCGGCCCCTTCAGCCGGGCTGAGCAGCAGGTCGATGCGACTGCGGCGGCCGGCGCCGTAGGGCACCTCCGCCCGGATGGACCCGATCGGGCCCAGCCAGGGCTCCAGGCAGCCGGCCTCGATCGTGGCCCGCACCAGCCGGTTCGGCAGGGCGGTGTTGATGCCGACCCAGATCGGTCGGCCGTCCTCGCCGGGCACCTCGGCCTGCTCCCAGGTCCAGGCCAGCTTGCGGCTGGGCGAGGGGTCGTGGCGCAGGCGCACCCGCCCGCCCGGATGCAGCACGCCCGTCATCGGGCCGGTGTTGGCGCAATGGGCGGTGACCTGCTCGCCGCTGTCGAGGGCCACATCGGCCAGAAAGCGCTTGTAGCGCTTGAGCAGCACCCCTTCCACCAGGGGGCCGGTGGACAGCACGACGGTCCGTGGGGCGACCCTGGCCCCAGGCCCCAGGGATTGGTCTCCAGATGACGCCGGACTGGCCTCGGGCGGTGACGGGCGGGCTGGGCCGGCGGCCTTCGGCATCGGGTCTGGCGCAAGCCGGAACGCCCGCCATACTGCCGTGTCTCCGTTTGAGCTTCGAGCCCAGGCCCCGATGGCGAGATCGCTCAAGAGGATTGCCCTGATCGTGGCCCTGGCCACCGCCCTCAGCAAGGTGGCGGGCCTGGTGCGCCAGCAGGTGATCGCCGCCGCCTTTGGGGTGGGTGCCGCCTACGACGCCTACAACTATGCCTATGTCCTGCCCGGGTTTCTGCTGATCCTGCTGGGGGGGATCAATGGCCCCTTCCACAGCGCCATGGTCAGCGTGCTGGCGCGCCGGCCGCGGCAGGAGGGGGCCCATGTCCTGGCCGCGATCAACACCCTGGTCGGGGCGGCCCTGATCGGCGTGACCCTGGTGCTGATCGTGGCGGCCGATCCGCTGGTGACCCTGGTGGGGCCGGGTCTGGATGGCACCCGCCATGCGTTGGCGGTGCTGCAGTTGCGCTGGATGGCGCCGATGGCCCTGTTCGCCGGCCTGATCGGCCTCGGTTTCGGCGCCCTCAACGCCGCCGATGTCTTCTGGCTGCCGTCGGTCAGCCCGTTGCTCTCCAGCGTCGCCGTAATCGGCGGCATCGCCATCCTTTGGTGGCAGCTCGGCGCGGCGATCGTGCTGCCGCAGTGGGCCGTGATCGGCGGGGTGGTGCTGGCCGCCAGCACCACCGTCGGGGCGGTGCTGCAGTGGCTGATCCAGCTGCCGGCCCTGGCCAAGGAGGGTCTGGGCAAGTTCCAGTTGGTCTGGGACTGGAAGGATCCGGGCGTGCGCGAGGTGCTGCAGGTGATGGGCCCGGCCACCCTCTCGTCCGGGATGCTGCAGATCAATGTGTTCGTCGATCTGTTCTTCGCCTCCGGCATCGTCGGTGCGGCGGCGGGCCTGGGCTACGCCAACCTGCTGGTCCAGACCCCCCTGGGCCTGCTCTCCAATGCTTTGTTGGTGCCGCTGTTGCCGGTCTATGCCCGGCTCACGGCCCGCGCCGATCGCCCCGAGCTGATCGCCCGGATCCGGCAGGGGCTGATGCTCTCCAACGCCAGCATGCTGCCCCTGGGGGCGGTGATGGTGGCCCTGGCCGGTCCGATCGTGTCCCTGGTGTATGAGCGCGGCGCCTTTGATCACCACGCCGCCTCGCTGGTGGGGGGCCTGCTGATGGCCTACGGGGTCGGGATGCCCGCCTATCTGGCCCGGGATGTGCTGGTGCGGGTCTTCTATGCCCTGGGCGATGGGGTCACGCCCTTCCGTTGGTCGATGGCGGGCATCGGCCTGAATGCGGTTCTCGACTGGCTGCTGGTCGGGGCTCCCACACCCTGGGGACTGCAGCTGCCGGCGCTCAACTTCGGAGCCCCCGGCCTGGTGCTGGCCACGGTTTCGGTGAATGTGATCACCTGCCTGGGGCTGCTGCTGGCCCTGCAGGCCAGGCTGGGCCAGATGCCCTTGCAGGCCTGGTTCCGCGACACCGCCTTGCTGGCGCTGGCGGCCGTGCTCGGGGCCCTGTGCGGCTGGCTGCTGGCCCATGCCGTGGCCTGGCCGGCGGGTCTGCTGGGTCTGGTGCTGCAGAACGTCCTCAGTGGCGGCCTGGCCCTGGGGCTCTATGGCCTGCTGGCCACGGTCTTCCGCGTGCCGGAGGCGGCCCAGCTGCTGCAGCTGGTGCGGCGCAAGCCGGCCTCCTGACGTCGCTGGGGCTGGCGGGCCGTCGTGGCGGCTGCCCGTCGGCGCTCAGCGCGCTTCGAGGCCAGGGGCTTGGCAGGCCCGGGGCTGGCCGGGGTGCAGGGAGAGTCGTGATGATCCAACAAACTCCGCAACACCCCGACGCGCTACCGCGTGAGCAGGGGGATCAAGGGCGCAGGCGGGTCGAGTTGCGGGCTTCGGACGAAGCCACGGACTCTTCTGGGGCATCAACTTCTGGGGCATCAAGTGGAGCGTTGTTCGGCAGCCCGTTCAGCAAGCCCGTCCCAGAATCAGGCGCTCAGCCGGTTCATCCGCCTCGATGCCGATCCAGCCTCCTCTGTGCCCCGGCCGGCTCCGGCTCAGGGCTGTTTGATCTGGCGTTCTTCGCGTACCTGCAGCGGAATCTCCAGGTGGGAGCGACCGAGCATCTTGGGCCCGTCAACCGAGTAGATGCGGGCCTCGATGCCGATTTCGCGGAAGGCGGATTCCAGCTCCTGCATCAGGGCTTTCTCCACCTGGGCCTCGGCGTCGACCACCTTGCCGATCAGGCGACTGCCCAGACGGCCGATCCGCTGTCGCACCACGTCCCGGGCGTTGGTGACCTCAATGATCAGCACGGCCCGTTCGCGTGAGCTGTCACCCTATCGGCAGAAAGGCTCCAGTAGCTCCTCCAGGTCGCGCAGCTGACCCGGCGGCATCAGGCGGGCCAGGGGAAGCCGGGTGGCGCCGCCTCCGATCGGCACCAGCACCGCCTCCAGCGACTGGCGGGCACAGACCTCGGCGCCCTGGCTGAGGCGGCCGGCGCATTCGATCGCCAGGGTCTCGGCCAGACCCGCATCCCCCAGGTACAGATGCCAGCCGGCGATCTGTACGTAGAGCCGATCCGCGATCGTGCGGCTGAGATCGTCGAGGGCCCGGGCGTCGAGCGTCATGGGGAGGTTTCGCGGGCGGGTTTGGGGCGCAGGGCCAGCACCACGCTGCCATGGACCAGCAGGGCCGCCCCCCAGCCCAGGGTCAGCCAGCTGAGGTGGGGCCAGGGATGGCGCAGTTCCTGCACGAACCAGAGGCCGCTGTTGAGGGCCGCGAAGGCCATGGCGTGGAGTGTGAGATTGACGATGCGCTCGAAGTGCCGGTAGGTGGGGTCGGCGGGATCGGCGGGGCCGTACCAACGGATCGGCATGGGGTTCAGGAGGGGAGCGGGGCTGGAGCCGGCCCTCGGAGTGAGGGGCGGCGATCCGCCTGGTTGACGGATGGGCACCCTATGCGGTGTGACTGAGCAGGCAGGCGCTTGTAGCTCAGCG
>CAIKWV010000263.1 GCA_903831165.1 uncultured cyanobacterium | reverse complement strand
CCGATCGTCTCGGCATGGAAGCGGCGATCCGCAGGATCCTCGAACTCCCGGCGGCAGGCATCGCAGAGGGCAAAACCGGCCAGGGTGGTGTGGCATCGCCGGTAGGGCCGGGCCACCGCGATGCTGTAGCGGGGCCCGCAGCGGGCACAGCTGATGAAGGGATCGCCGAAGCGGCGGCTGGCGGGATCGTCCAACTCCGCCAGGCACTCCCCGCAGGGGGCTCGATCGGCCGCCAGGGCCGGTGCCAGCCAGCCCACCCCCAGGGGCTCTCTGGCACCAGCGTCGATCCTCACCCCCTGCCCCCGGGCCATGGTGGCTGGGCCCCATTGGGGGAGCGGGGGCTCCAGGTGGGCCGGCGCCGGCAGCTCCTCGCCCAGGCGCCTGAGGAAGCACTCCAGGCGCTGGCGGGACCCTGCCAGCTCCACCAGCACCCCATCCGAGCCATTGACCAGGGCCCCATCAAGGTTGAGCTGCGTGGCCAGCTGATGCACCCAGGGACGGAACCCCACCCCCTGCACCACACCCCGGCACCACAGCCGCAGGCCCACGGCATCGGCACTCACAGGGGCACGGGCCACAGCGCCTGGAGCAAGGCGTCGATGCCGGCACCACTGCGGGCCGAGCAGGCGAACACCCGGGCCTTCGGTGCCACCGTGGCGATCGCCCGCAGGGCCTGGGGGCGATCAAACGCCACCGCCTCGGCCAGATCGATCTTGCTGATCACCACCAGATCGGCGCCATGGAAAAGGGCCGGATATTTGAGGGGCTTGTCCTCCCCCTCTCCCGCCGCCAGCAGCACCAGCCTCTGGCTCTCGCCGAGGTCATAGGCGGCGGGGCAGACCAGGTTGCCGACGTTTTCAATCATCAGCAGCTCCAGATCCTTCAGCAGCTGGCCCTGGGCCTCCAGGGCATCGACGGCCCGCTGCACCATCGCTGCCTCCAGGTGGCAGGCCTGGCCGGTGGTGATCTGCACCGCAGGCACACCGGCCGCCCGCAGGCGCCGGGCGTCGTTGTCGGTGGCCAGATCGCCGACGATCACCGCCATCGCGCCCCGGGCCGCCTGGGCCAGGCGCTCCAGCAGGGCCGTCTTACCGGAACCGGGAGAGGCGAGCAGATTCACCACCTTCACCCCCGCCGCCGCAAAGCGCTGGCGGTTGGCGGCGGCCTGCACGTCGTTGTGGGCCAGGAGGCGATCCGTCAGCGTCAGCAAACGGGGCTGGGCTGAAGACGCATCGGATCGGGAAAGTGGATCTGCTCGAGACGGTGATTCTGATCGAGCAGGCAGTTGCGATGACGTTGTGGGCTGGAAAGGCTGGATGGATTGAGAATGGATGACGACATCGGCAAACGTTGCCTGGAGCGATTGAACGGGCGTCGGCGATGGTTGAGCTTGCGACCGCCGGTCATCAGCATGGTTCAGATCCTCGTGGTGATGATGGGAATCGTCGACCTGATGATCGCCATGGTGATGGACATGCTCGTGGTGATGAAGATGCTCATGCAGATGAGGAAGCCCAAGCAGATCCTCCCGGGAATCACCATGGAGACCAGCGGGCTGGGCTGACGGCCCAGATTGTGGAAGGGCGACCGCGTCGATCTCCCCGGACACAATCACACCCCCTGGATCACTGCGGCCGCAGTTGCAGTTAACACACATGACGGATCCGCTCCTGAAGGCGGCTTCTGGCAAACAGCCCCCGAGACAAGCAAGCTAGCTATGTTCCACGTCTTCACCGCCGTTCACAGCCCCCAGCGACATGAGCCGGACCCTCGAAGCCAGGATTGAGTCGATCGGGTCCGAGCGGGACGCCATCAGCGCCATGGGCCCCACCGGTGCGATTCAGCAGGGACCGAGCGCCGTGATCGCCCAGATGAGCCGGGAATCGATGACGGGATTCGAGGGATGGGATTGAAGGAAACGATCCAGACGCTGGACCGCCACAGCATCGAAGTCGGCGACATGGGCTACGTCACGGGCCTGGAGATCGCTCCCGGCAGGAACCTGGCCGGTGAAGAGGCCGGCTTCACAACCTCAAGTCCCTGGACCCGGCCGTGGCCCAGGAGCATCGCAGCCATCGGACGGTCGGGATCCCAGCGCACAGCGCCGCCTCCCTGCTGCCGCCCTCCGCGGCTTCAGTCCAGCTCCAGCGAAGCCAGTTCCAACTCCCGGCCCTGCAGCAGCTCGCGGCTGATCGCGCCGCAGCGCGGGCAGAGGCAGACCCCATCCAGCGCCTCAAAGGGAGACCCACAGGGGGCGCACTGACACAGCGCCGCCACCAGCTCCAGCTCCAGGCGGCTGCCGGCGGCGATCGTGTCCGCCATCACCACCTCGTGGGCAAAACGCAGCGCGTCGGGATCGACTCCCGCCAGGGCGCCGATCCGCACCCGGATGGCGGTGATGCGGCTGGCCCCGTGCCCCTCGGCCTGGGCCAGGGCCAGCTCCCGCACCCGATCCATCAGGCTGAGCTCATGCATCGTCTTGCTCCAGCCACAACCGGAGCAGACGCCGGGCCTGGGGCAGCTGGCGGCGCAGCGAGGGCGAGAGACCGATGCCATGGGCGAACTCCCAGGCCGGCAGCAGCAGCTCAGCCGCGGCGGGTTGGGCCCCGTAGAGGGCGGTCGCCAGGGCCAGCAGCACCGCCGGTTCCAGCCGGTGACTGCAGGCCAGCCCAGTGGCCCCCGGGGACACCGGTCGCAGACAGGGCTGGGGGCGGCCGCCAGCGGTCCCGGGCAGCGGCACCTGCCAGGCATCGACAAACAACACCCGATCCACCGCCGCCAGCTCGGCTGCCAGCTCAGGGGTGAGCTGGTGCACCGCCAGGCCAGCCACCTCCTCGGCCAGCTGCCAGCCGACACCATCGTCACGGCGCAGCGGATTGCCGATGCCGATCACCAAAGAACGCCGAGGCCGGGCCGCCCCCGCGATCTCGCTCCCCGCCGTGATCACCGCTGCTCCCCGCTGCTCCGATCCCCGTTGCGCTGCCGCCTGCCTCTCGGCAGACCGTTTCTCGGCGGCCTGATCAGCCACGGCTGCCGGATCCGCCCACGTCAGCGCGGCGATCGCCCCAGGCCGGCGGCCCCTCATCCGCGGCAGCGTTCCGCCAGCACCCGGCCGTCGGCCGCCACCAGGCTGATCGCCAGGGGCATCTGGCCGGCCGCATGGGTGCTGCAGGAGAGGCAGGGGTCGAAGCAGCGGATGCCCGCCTCCACCCGGTTCAGCAGCGCCTCGGGGATCTCCACCCCCGCCGGCACCGGATCGGGGATGTAGGCGCGGGCGATCTGATGGACGGTGCGGTTCATCGCCAGGTTGTTCTGACCCGTGGCGATGATCAGGTTCACCTTGGTCAGCAGGCCGTCGTCGTCAACGCGGTAGTGATGGAACAGGGTGCCCCGCGGGGCCTCGCTCACCCCCACCGCCTCGTTGCGGTTGAGGCTGGCATGGCTACGGATGCGGCCACCCAGCAGCTCGGGATCGTCGACAAGGACGGCGATCGCCTCCAGAGCGGCGACGATCTCCACCAGTCGGGCATGGTGATAGGCAAAGCTGGAGGTCGCCACCCGGCCGCTGCGCTGGCGGAATTCCGCCAGTTCCCGGTCGGCCCAGGCCGTGCCGATGCGCTCGCAGACATTGAGCCGGGCCAGGGGGCCCACCCGGTAGAGGCCATCGGCATAGCCGAGCGGGCGGTAATAGGGGAACTTCAGATAGCTCCAGGGCTCCACCGCCTCCGCCAGAAAATCGGCGTAGTCGTCCTCCCGCAGGCCATCGGCCACGATCGTCCCCTCGCTGTCGCGGAAACGCAGCTGACCATCGAGGTGCTCCCAGAGCCCCTGCGGCGTCACCAGGCCCATGAACAGGCTGGGGAAGCTGCCGAACAGGCGCTGCT
>CAIKWV010000262.1 GCA_903831165.1 uncultured cyanobacterium | reverse complement strand
CCAGCAAGCGGTCCCCGCCCTGGCTGTACCCGTTCCTCCGCCCCGCAGGCCGCGCCCATGTCCTCCCCCGAGCCCGCCAACGGGCTGGCCCGAGCCCGCAGCGGTGCACCGCCCGCCGCCTTGCTGCCGCCGCTGGTGCTCTGGAGCTGGCTGCTCAGTCGCCTGCTGTTCTTCGGGCCGCTGCTGATCGCCGTGCGGTCCCAGGGGACCGGCGCCCTGGCCTCACGCCTGAGCCAATGGGATGCGGCCCACTATCTGCAGATCGTGGAACAGGGCTACGCCGGCGACAACTTCGCCTTCTTCCCCGTCTTTCCCTATCTGATCCGGCTGACCTCCAGCCTCCTGCACCTGCCGCCGCTGGCGGTGGCGCTGGTGCTCAGCAACGGCGCCTTTCTGCTCGCCCTGGGCCTGTTGCATCGGCTCAGTCGCCAATGCCAGGGCAGCGCCATTGCCCGAAGTGTGGTGCTGCTGAGCTGTTTCAATCCCATGGCGATCTTCTACGCGATCCCCTATACGGAATCCTTCTATCTGCTGTTCACCTGCCAGGCGCTGCTGGCCTTGCTGCGCCAGCCGCTGCAGGCTTCCCGCATCGCCCTGTTCGGCGCCCTCAGTGCCGCCACCCGGCCCACCGGTCTGGTGATCGTGCCGGCGATCCTGGTGGCCTATGGCCGCCGCCGGCGTCTGGCCACCGGCCTGGGGGTGGCGCTGCTGGCCCTGGCCGGGCTGGGGGCCGTGGCCCTGATCGACCTGCAGCGCAGCGGTGATCCGTTGGCCTTCATCCATGCCCAGCAGGCCTGGCATGTGCAGCCGGGCCTCAATCTCTCCGGCCTGCCCTCCTGGCGCAAGCTGCTGTCCCAGGTGTTCCTGGGGCTGGCCAACACCAAGGCCGGGGCCCTGGTCGATCCGCTCCAGCCACTGCTGATCACGGCCACGCTGCTGCTGGGGCTCGGGGCCTTCGGGCTACGGCGGCGGCGGCCGAAAACCAGCTTCGTGCTCTCGCTGGTGGCCTTCCTGGCCTACTGGCTCCTGGCCGGCATGCCCGGCCTCAACCTGCTGGTGGTGGTCGGGGCGGTGCTGCTGACCGTCTGGGGCTACCGGCGCCTGCCGCTGGAGCTCTGGAGCTTCGCGGCGGCCAGCCTGCTGCTCTATCTGCTGAAGCAGAACACGATCAGCCTGGAGCGCCACCTGTTCGCCACGGCACCGCTGCTGTTGCTGTACGGCGCCTGGTTCCAGGAGCATCCCGGCTGGCGTCGCTTTCTGCTGGGCTTCGGCAGCCTGCTGCTACTGCTGTATGCCCTGCGCTTCGCCCACGGCCTCTGGATCGGCTGAGGCCTGCATCGCTGTCTGCGGCGATCCAGCCATGGCCGTCGCCAACCAAGATGGCGGCAGAAGTCATCTGCAGCAGGGGGAGGACGGACGCCATGGCGAACAAGGGCGGCTGGCAGGAGTTCAGCCGGGCGGAGAGCCTGCAGCGCGGCACACCCACGGCGGCCGACACCCCCCGCGCCCAGCGGCAGGTGCGGGTGCAGCGCACCAAGGCCGGCAAGGGCGGCAAGCTGGTGACCGCCATCACCGGCCTGGAGCTCCCCGAAGCCGAGGCCCGCGCCCTGCTCAAGGCGCTCAAGGCCAGCGCCGGCACCGGCGGCACCCTCAAGGACGGCGTGATCGAACTGCAGGGGGACCATGTGAGCGCAGCTCTGGTGGCCCTGGCGAAGGAGGGATTCCGGCCCAAGCAGGCGGGGGGGTGAACGGCAGCAGGCGCACCAGAGCGCCCAGCCGCACCCGAGGGGAGCGGTCTTGCTCAGCCAGCCAGCACCCCAGATACCCGGCCAGGGACAATGGCCCGATGACTCACCGCCGTGGCCGCCGATGACCAGCTCCCCAGCCCCTGAGAGCCCGGCCGGCAAGGCCACCAACGCCCCGGCCGGCAAGGCCACCAACATTGTCTGGCACCACTCGACCGTGACCCGGGCGGCCCGGGCCCACCAGCGGGGCCATCGCAGCGCCATTCTCTGGTTCACGGGTCTCAGCGGCGCCGGCAAGAGCACCCTGGCCAATGCGGTCAACTCGGCCCTGTTCGAGCAGGGCCTCGCCTGCTACGTGCTTGATGGCGACAACGTGCGCCACGGCCTTTGCGCCGACCTGGGCTTCTCCGATGCCGCCCGGGAGGAAAACATCCGCCGCATTGGCGAGGTGGCCAAGCTCTTCGCCGATGCGGGCGTCATCTGCAT
>CAIKWV010000261.1 GCA_903831165.1 uncultured cyanobacterium | reverse complement strand
TGATGGGCTTGTCAGAAACGGGCATGACAGAGCTGCTTAACGCTGGGCCTGCCCATGAACAGGCCCGCTCGATTGCTCCCATCGTGGGGGAGTTGCTCAGGCACTGCCGTGTCCGCCTTCCCGCTGCTGGTGATCGTCCATGCCCTGGCCGCCACGGTGTGGACCGGCGGGCATCTGGTGCTGGATCTGGGAGTGCTGCCCAGGGCATTGCGAGAGCGCAGTGCTGCCCAGATCCGCGCCTTTGAGTAGGCCTTCGAGCCATTAGGGCTCACGGCCCTGGCATCCAGGGGCTCACCGGGCTGTGGATGGACTGGATCTACTTGCCGGGCTTCCAGGGGCTGTTTAACCCTGCCAATCCCATCGGGATGCTGGTGGGCGTCAAGCTGCTCCTCCTCGCCGGCACTGCCGCTCTGGCCGTTCATGCCCGACTATGGCTGATCCCCAACCTCACCGACGAGACCCTCAGCGGCCTCGCCTGGCACATCCGCGGCATCACCGCCCTGGCGATCGCCTTCGTGGTGGTGGGGGCCCTGATTCGGCTGGGCGGACTGGGCTGAACGCGGCGAACCACAACAAAGCCCGGAGCATGGCCCCCTGGCGCTTGCCGGCTCAGTCGGGGCGCCTGCCCGGAGAGAGATGCCCAAGCTGAGCTCGATGTGTTCTTGGCAGCCGTGATCGTCAGATCAGCAGACTGATTGGGGCAGGATTGGATCGATTGGCGTTAGTCCTTGAGGCTTTTGCTCGATCGGGGCTTCCCGTTAGGTCCGTGGCACTGCCCCACAACCTTGAGTCACTTCAATGCCGGAACTGTCGCTGTCAAGATCTCCAAAGATGTAGGCCACTCCGCCTGCAAAACAGGTCTCGACTGCAGCCATGGGTGAGCAGAAGCCCAATGCGATTTGCTTTTTCTGAACCACTGAAAGTCAGCCTCGCTCAATCTCCCAGTTCTCAAAAGGATTCGATCACTTGCCCGGATCTGTGGCGACCAACCGACAGCCTTGCTACTGCACTGGTGTTCACCTGATTGTTACGAAATCGGATCCTCGCGCAGAAATCCCCCATACGCTTGTGATTGAGCCGCAACAAGCTGGTGCCAACGTACAAGCACACCTTCACGGTCCAACAGGAGCACTACGCCTTCGTATCCGAAGACGTCGCCGCACAGGGCAAGGCTGCTGTCATCCACAGGCTGAAGCAGTTGCATGAAGCAGGTCTGACTTTTGTTCTCAACGGCAACGAAGAAGCTGACGGGGTCTGGGGGCCAGTGGATCAGGAGCATCCTCCTCAAGAGATTGCCAATCCTGTGCTTCAAGGAACCTGGGAAGAAATCAAAGCTAAACAGCTGAATTTCTGATCAAGTCTGATTCAGTCTGGTTAAAGCAAATGTTTCGTTTAAGGCCGTTATGGCCATTGCATTGCGGCCACTTTCAATGATTATGGTCCGGCAGCAAGCAAAGCCGCCATGTCCAACGCCTCGTCACACGAGACGTTCATCATCAAGGCCTAGATCCGGCATCGTTCACCCCAACCTGAAACCAAGCAGAAACACCCCAAACACCAGCCTGTAACCGACAAAGATCCAGGTGGAATGGCGTTTCAGGTAGCCCAGCAGCACCCCGATCGTCAGCCAGGAACTGATCGCGGCGGTGGCGATACCCACCAGCAACGGCAACAGGCCCGTGCTGCCGCTTTGCTGCACAACGTCGCCGATCTCACTCAGACCGGCCAGAGCCACGGCGGGGATGCCAAGCAGGAAGGAGAAGCGGGCTGCATCCTCCCGCCGCAGGCCCAGAAGCAGGCTGGAGGTGATCGTGCTGCCCGAACGCGACACCCCCGGAATCACCGCCAGTGCCTGGGCCAGGCCGACCAACACACCATCGGCCACATTGAGATCTGCTACGGAGCGCATGCGGCTACCAATCCATTCGGCCAGGCCCAGCAGCGCCGCCATCAGGATCGAAACCAGGCCAATGGTGTGGAAACTACGCAGGACGCCGTGGGCCAGATCCGGCGCCAATAGCTTGATGCCAGCGCCCACCAAAAGGATCGGCAGGGTGCCAAGGGCCATGGCCAGCCCCAGCCGGGCGTCGGGTTTGGACCAGTCACCCTGCTTCCAGGCCTGCCGCAGAGACCGGGCGATGCGAATCAGATCCCGGCGGAAATAGGCGATCACCGCGCCGCTGCTGCCCAGTTCGATCACGGCACTCAGGGCCAGCCCCGGATCTTCCCAACCCAGAACCACCGGCACCACCGCCAGATGGGCGGAACTGCTGATCGGCAGAAACTCCGTCAGACCCACCACCAGACCCAGCACCAGCGAATGCCAGTAGGGCTGCAGGGTAATCGCTAAAAGTTCGGGCACGACCAAGAGCCTTGTGGCTCAGAAATCGTACGTCGGACGCCGGAGAAAAGCAGGCCGTCCAAAACCAGAGATTGTGTGCCTCAAAGATTGGCTATCGATCAAATGTCAGCGCCTTCATCCTTTTTTCTTGGCAACTGGATAGGGGGATCAGTATCAGGACATTCTGGCCTTGACGATCATTGATGGCGGTTCCATTCCGATGGACTGCTGTGGAACTTCAAGGACCGTCCCGATGGGTCAGCCATTCCTCTGATCCGGCGCAGAATCAGCGACTGTTTCAAGTTCAGACGTCAACATGCAGGACACGCCAGTTCATAACACATCAACCCGCTGGTTGAGCAAAGTCCCGGAAATAACACTTGGCTTCTGGCTTGTCAAAATCTTTTCAACCACGGTCGGCGAAACAGCGGCCGACTTTCTGAGCGGAGACCTTGGGCTGGAGTTGACAGGCACGACAGCGATCATGGCCGCTTTGCTCTGCGGCAGTCTTGTGCTGCAAATGCGGACCACGCGGTACATCGCTAATTTTTACTGGTTGACCATTGT
The DNA here is from genome assembly GCA_903831165.1 of uncultured cyanobacterium. Classification (GTDB taxonomy): domain Bacteria; phylum Cyanobacteriota; class Cyanobacteriia; order PCC-6307; family Cyanobiaceae; genus Cyanobium. The sequence continues at coordinate 1,078 of CAIKWV010000261.1, read as the reverse complement.
ATTCATCAGTATTGTTGGTACCTTGTTGACGGATATTCTGACTGATGTCCTCGGAGTCAGCCTTGTTGTCAGCACCATTGTCTTTGCCATTACCCTGGCCTTGACCTTTGGAATTTGGTTCACCTCAGAGGGGACACTTTCCATTCATTCCATCACCAGTCGGCGACGAGAGGCCTTTTATTGGCTGGCTATTCTTTTGACTTTCGCTCTCGGAACAGCCGCGGGTGATCTGTTTGCAGAGGCTTTTGAGATTGGCTATCTGTTGGCCGCGACGATGTTTGCTGTTCTGATTGGTTGTGTGGCACTTGCCTACTACAAACTCCGCCTCCAGGAGGTACTGGCTTTTTGGCTCGCCTATATCCTCACCCGCCCCCTGGGTGCATCACTCGGTGATCTGTTGACCCAGCCCCATGATCAAGGCGGAATTGGGGTTTCAGCCAAGGTCATTTCTCTGATCTTGCTGGTTGGCATTGCGTTTCTGGTGCCAAGGACCAAGCCGGACTCGGTGGCCTGACTGCTCGTGCTCCCAATCGCAGACTGGAAAGCACGCCACTACTGAATGCACCCGTATCCAGGTTGATGCGCCCCGGCCTTCGTTCAATCTGATGGTCCTTGGTGATTGAGTGGCCGTGTACCACGGTGTAAGGCAGGCCATGCGGCCTGCTGAGAAAAGGCATGCGGATCCAGATCAGGTCGTCTTTGGCTTGCTCTTCGAGAGGCACTCCTGGTCGCACCCCAGCATGGACGAACAGGTCGTTGCCGGCCTCGGTGGCATCGAGGTCGTTGAGCACATCGACCAGCTCGGCGCCGTTCTTGGCGCGGATGCCAATGCTCACCCGTTTGCCAACGGTGGTGACCAGGCCTTGCAGCTCGGAGGCGTAGAGATCGGCCAGCTGGCCGGGGCTCTCGATGAAGGCCAGGGTGCCGTCACCACTGGTGGCCATTGCCCCATCAGATCCTCGTCAAAGCCATCCCCCAGGCCAAAGGCGCTGGTGCTGATGCCTTTGGCGGTGAGACCGGCCACCTTGGCGGCGATCTCGGCGCTGTTGGTCAGGCCCTCATTGGCCTGGCCGTCGGA
>CAIKWV010000260.1 GCA_903831165.1 uncultured cyanobacterium | reverse complement strand
GTCGCTGTGGCGGGTGCTCTCCTGACGGATGTCGAGGCTGGCGAGCCAGAAGCCGAAGATGTGCACCTGGGTGAGCAGGTCGCGCAGGGCTTCGCACTTGAGCCCGGTGGCATCGAGGCTTTCCTTGAGCAGCTCCAGGTCGTGGCGGAACTCGTCCACCGAGCCGTAGTGGAGATCTTGAAGGGCCACGCCCCCGGCCGGCAGGCCGAAGGGGGTGTCGAAGACGGGGGCCGAGGGGCCATCCCCAGGGGATTCCCAACCGGCCTCGGCCAGTTGGTCGTTGCGCCGCTGGCTCAGGTGCAGCCGCTCAAGGATGTAACTCAGCTTGAGCCGGTAGGGCTCCTTGCGATAACTGGTGGCCCGCTCCTCGTAGATCTCCGGGAAGCGCAGCCGATCCATCTCGAGGGATTCGAGCAGGGCCTTGCTGGGGGGGCTCCACTGCATCGAGATGCTGAGTTGGTCGCGCAGCTCCCCGACGGCAAGGATGTAGCGCTTCAGCATCAGCTGGCGCTGATAGCAGGCGGTGCGCCAGGTGATTTCCGGCGTGACCGAGGGGTTGCCGTCCCGGTCGGAGCCCACCCAGGAGCCGAAGGTGCAGAAGGAATCCCGGGGCGGGACCACATCCGGATAGCTGTTGGCCAGGGCGGTGCGCATGCGCTGCCGCAGCTGGGGCATGGCGTTGAACAGCACCTGCTGGAAATAGTGCAGGGCGTAGTCCACCTCGTTGATCACCGAGGGTTTGAACTGGTGCAGTTCATCGGTGCGCCACCACAGCCGGATCTCCTCCTCCAGCTGCTGGCGCAGGCGATGGCGCTCATCGGGGTTGATCGCCGGCGCGAGCTGCAGCTTCTGGATCAGGGCCGCCACCCGCCGCTGCTTGTGGCGCACCGTGTGGCGCACGATCTCGGTGGGATGGGCGGTGAACACCAGGCGAATGTCCAGTTCGCGCAGCAGATTTTCCAGCTGGGCCGGCGGCACGCCCAGGGCCCGCAGGCGCTCGAACAGTTGGCGGAAGGTGGCCGGCTCGCTCTGGCTGGCCAGGGGTGGCAGGAAGGGATCGTTGCTGGCGGGGGCGGGAGCCGTCTTGAGGCTTTCGAGATAGCTGTCCTCCTCGATGTGCTGCTCGAGGATGTTGACCAGCTGGAAATACAGGGAGAAGGCGCGGGCGGCGGCGATGCCATCCGCCAGATCCATCTCCTTGATCAGCTGCACGATCCCTTCGGTGTCCACATGGCTCTCGTCCGCCAGCTCGGTGGGGGTGACCGGACCGCTGAGCTGCTTGAGCCGCAGCAGGCGCGTGACCCGCTCCGGTGGGCATTCGCTGCGCAGCACGGATTGCCAGAGGTCTTCAACCAGCTCCAGCCGTTCGGCCAGCAGGCGGATGACCCGCGGTGTGGGCTCGATCATCGCCGTCGCGGCGAAGGGAGCGGAATCAGGGGCGGGCGTCACGGCCATGGGCGCTGCGGAGGGCTGCCGCATGGGGGCAGACGGGACGTTGAAGAATCATCATCATCCCAAAGCGCTGGCAGCATCTGTCGCAAGCCATGCCTCCAGCGCATTTTCCCGGTCCTGCAGGGCCGCGGTCTCGCTACTGAGGATCGCGGCGATGCTCTCCCCCCGGCGATGCCGCTCGCGCCAGCGCATGGCCTGGTTGCCATCGGCCAGCAGGGGCGCCAGTGGGGCCAGGGCCTCCGTCAGCCCCAGTTCCCTGGCCAGGGGGGCCATGGCGCCCAGCTCCCGCTCGATCCAGTCCCGGGCCTGGATCGGTTCGCCGCTGCGCCAGTCGCAGAGGCTGCTGGTGAGGCTGCTGCGGGCCGCGGCGCGGTCGTTGGCATCGGCCAGATCCGCCAGGGCGGCGGGGCTGAAGCGGCTGGCGAGCAGCGGATCGTGGCGGTCCGGCTCCCGCTGCAGTTGATGCAGCCGCAGTTCGGCGAAGGCGGTGACGGCCAGCAGCAGCCGGGGATCATCGATCAGGTCACAGATGCGGATCTCCAGCCGGTTGAGATCGTGGGGCCGGTCATCGCCGTTGGGCCGCACGGAGGTCCAGAGATGGCGCACGTTGAACATGGCCGCCGCCGCCAGCTGCTCCTGCATCCAGTCGATGTAGTGCTGGTGGCTCAGAAACAGGGGCACCAGGGGTGGGGTCAGCGGAAACTGCAGCCAGCGCTGGGAGTCGGCGCCGGTGATGTCGTTGTCGAGAAAGGGGGAACTGGCGCTCATCGCCAGCAGCAGGGCCGCCTCGCAGCGCAGCAGCCGCAGGCCGGCGAACAGGTGCTCCATGCCGCTGATGCCGAGGTTGATGTGCACGCTGGCGGTCACCACTCGGGTGCCGTAGGTCTGCTCGATCGTGTCGTGATAGGCGTTGGCCGGATCGGAGCGCTCGAAGCGATGGCTGTCCCCCAGGCTCAGGGTGCTGCCGGGCAACAGGGTCAGCCCCCGCGGTGCCAGCCAGGCCCGCAGTCGCCGGCGCGGTTCGAGCAGTAGCTCCAGCTGGTGCCGGTAGCTGGCATTGGGGGCGGTGATGTGCTCGAGGTTGCGGTTGTCCGGTTCGGTGACGAAGCCCTCCAGGGCCGCGGCGGCCTCGGCGGCGCAGCCGACCACCGTGCCATCGGCGCGGCCGGTGTACATCTCCACCTCAAATCC